>JANOZG010000468.1:0-2720 GCA_031429275.1 Planctomycetota bacterium | reverse complement strand
TGGCTATGGAAGCATGGGCATTCGTGGGCCGAGGACCTGGGGCGTGCGGGTTGTGGGCGAGGAAGACGCCGATGCGATGCTGAATCTGGTGCTTGATAGCGGTGTCCATTTCATCGATACGGCTTCCGATTACGGAATCAGCGAGGAACGCATCGGCCGTTATATCGCCTCTCGACGCAATGAGTTCTATCTCGCCACCAAATACGGCTGTGCTTATACACAACTCACATGAGAATCATCTTTAAATCGATCGTGTCTGGAAAATGCAACCTGATCGCTGACTCGCACAGCGCGGACACAAAATTTCATTCACACAGACTCTTCGCCCGCAGCCCGTAAAGCTTCGGCGATAACTTCGTCCGAAAGGAAGAAACGCAACTCAGTTCTAAGCACTTCAAGAATCGATCGAATACCAGGAATCAGTGCTCGCCGACGGGCGGTGACAAGAATGCCAACGGTACCGACGACGTGCAGATTCATCTTGCGGGCATGCTGTCTTCCTGCTCGTTCGTCAATCAGCAGTAGACTGTCTGGCACTTCTGATGCTAACGCCAGGGCTTCGGATTCACCTGGATCAAGAATATGTTGCAGTTCCTGAACAATTGCCGGATTCTGCGGACGAGTCACCTGAATGAAATCAAACTGAGACAATTCAATACACCGATGCGGGCCGTCTCGGCGTTCAAGCTCTGCAGCCACTGCCGGTGGCACCACCACCTTGTCGAACAAGGTACTCAAAATATGAACCAGTCCGACCCATTCCAGCGCTCGGATCGGCGATGCATCACTGACGACCAGCATCGCCAGCCTCGTCGAACTGCTTCATAGTCTCAATGTCCATTTGCAAATCGTCTTCCGTATAACGATAGATCGGTAGCCCACGCTCAGCCAACGCGGCTTCCATCCCAATCCGATCCAGCCCCACCCAGATGGCTGCCTGATGAAGAGTTAACCGATTGGCATCGAACAGTCGGCACGCAAGTTCTAAACGTGCATCCTGTTCCGTCAGTCCGGCCTGCTGCAGTTGTTCATCAGAAATCAGTAGTGGCATCTAAAGGACTCCTGTCACCCTGTGGTTTGCTTTTTCCGCAGCCGAATTTATGAGCATACGGGATGTCCTGTATGTACTCGAGATTTCTCAAAGTCTTCATGAATTCTGCTGCCGATTCTTTCAGAGAGCTTCCAAACCCTCTGACGACAATGTGTGATCCCGAAAACAGCTCCACAGAAAATCGCTGTGGAGTCGGCATTATAGTCACGGAGTGCACTCTTCGTCATCCACTTTCTTGCAGGTGCGTCTCAATGTCTCAGTCTGTTCCGGAAGCCTCTGGTTTTGAGGACAATTCCGGCATTCGCCCCTCGCGTTGACAGCACTGTCAACCGAGGTATTGACTTTTGAGGATCTCGATAGCGTGGAGATCGCCACTGCAATCCGATCAGGTGAAATCCAACCAGGCACCACGCTCCCGCCCGCGTACTTGCATTGTGTGGCGAATAGTGAGCCAGCGGACTTGATCTCGCCGACTCTATGCACTATCCCGCCTGACGCCCTGCGGCTGATGTTTCATTCTCAGCGGTGTGCAAAAGCACTTTTAGAGTTAGTACCTGCGGAATAAGGGGAACCGTATGCTAAGCAAAAAACTCGGACGAACTGGTCTTGAAGTCACGCAACTTGGCTATGGAAGCATGGGCATTCGTGGGCCGAGGACCTGGGGCGTGCGGGTTGTGGGCGAGGAAGACGCCGATGCGATGCTGAATCTGGTGCTTGATGCTGGTATCAACTTCATTGATACCAGTCCCGATTATGGAATCAGCGAGGAACGCATCGGCCGCTTTATCGCCTCTCGACGCAATGAGTTCTATCTCGCCACCAAATGCGGCTGTGCTTATACACAGCACGAAAATCATCTGGAGATTGATCATGTCTGGAAGAAAGATGTTCTCACTCGGAACCTTGAGACCAGTCTGAAACGCCTGCAGACAGATCACATCGATATCCTGCAGTTTCATGGCGGCGATGTGGATACCTTGCAGCGAGAAGGATTGATTGATCTGCTCTTAAGCTTTCGCGATCAAGGCATGGTGAACTTTGTCGGAGTTTCCAGTTCACTGCCAAATTTACCAGCTCTGATCGATCTTAATGTGTTCGATACGTTTCAGATTCCGTACTCATGTCTTGCGCCTCAACATCATGATTTGATCACACGTGCGGCGGAGACCGGTGCGGGGATCATCATTCGCGGCGGAATTGCTCAGGGCGGCCCAGATGCCGAAATTCAACGGCCGGCGCTGAATGATGTGTGGAGTCGAGCGAAACTCGATGAGCTGTTACCATCGGGTATGAACCGCGCGGAATTGATCCTGCGTTATACGCTCAGCCACCCGCATTGTCATACCACGATTGTAGGGACCTGCCATCCGGCGCATCTGATGGAGAACGTTGCGGCCGTCACGAAAGGTAAACTTCCGGACGACCTTTACAAGCAGGTTCGAGACCGCGTTGCTGCGCTGGGAGAGCCGTGACAGGGTGCCAGTATGGATGGCAGGCCGAAAGTCCGGAATCCTTCACTCGGCCTGGACTGTCGGCCACAGGTTAAACGATCACTGTCTGATGAAGTATTTCGCCTGCTCGTTGCTGGTTTTTCTCGGGCGTTTTGAAGACCATTCGGTCATCCCTGACCGGCCCTCGCAGCTGGGATTCCCGCCTGCTTCTCTCAGAG
>JANOZG010000467.1:0-2445 GCA_031429275.1 Planctomycetota bacterium | reverse complement strand
TCGCGATGGCACGCCGGGATTGTCTCCTACGGAGCCGACCAGGAACTATCGCATTGAGTTCACTCGTGGCAGCTTTGTGCTGTTCGGCAAGATCGAACCAAGAACCATGGTGGCGTCGCAGGCTCCGGTTTATGTGAGTCGTGTCTCGCAGGGCCCGATTTGGTATCAGCGAATGGATCGCAACAACGACGGCGACCTGACGTGGGAGGAGTTCCTTGGATCACGCCGTGATTTTGATCGATTGGATGGGGACAAAGATGGAATGATCGATCTGAAAGAAGCGGAGGCGGAAGGTGATTAGCTGGCCATGAAGACAGATCGGCGAGAAAACAGTGCCTTTCGGGATAGTGCTTACGTGTCGTTATCGAACGAAATAATCGCAGGCCCAACAGAAACAACAACTGCAACTTGAAATAGTAATCCTGGAGTAACGAATGTCTGACAGTGGAAACGGAACGGCAGTGGCTGCAGGTCGAGCGGATTCCAAAGCGGATCTGGCGATCGTCGAAAAACTGCGCGAGGCTCGACATCGTGTTCGCGAGCAGATGAAGAAAGTCGTCGTCGGCCAGGAGACGATTATTGACTCGATGCTGATCGGGCTGCTCTGCAAAGGCCATGTGCTGCTGCACGGCGTTCCAGGGTTGGGCAAGACGTTGATGGCTCGCACGCTGGCCACGACGCTGAACATGGATTTTCGACGAATTCAGTTTACGCCTGACCTGATGCCGTCAGACATCACAGGGACTGATGTTCTGGAGGAAGATCCGGCGACAGGTCGGCAGTCCGTGAAGTTCATGCAAGGCCCGATCTTCACGAACTTTTTGCTGGCGGATGAAATCAATCGTACTCCGCCGAAGACTCAGGCCGCGCTGCTGCAGGCGATGCAGGAAAGCGAAATTTCCATTGGGCGTGAGACTTACAAACTCAAGCCGCCGTTTTTCGTCGTGGCTACGCAAAACCCAATCGAAATGGAAGGCACGTATCCTCTCCCGGAAGCTCAGGTCGACCGTTTTATGTTCAGTCTGAAGGTCAAGTACCCGACGGTGGACGAAGAAATTCAGATCATCAAGGGCACAACCAGCACGTTGTCAACAAAGGCCGATCAGGTGCTTGCTGCTGAAGAATTGCTGCGATTGCAGGACCTTATTCGAGGTGTTCCGGTCGCTGACTCGGTCGTTCGCTATGCGGCAACTCTGACCGCAGCGACTCGCCCGGGCCAGGGAGTCGGCGATCCGACTCTGCACAAGTACATCAGCTACGGCGCGAGCCCGCGAGCTTCTCAGTACGTCGTGTTGGGAGCAAAAGCGAGGGCGATTATCGAAGGCCGATATCACGTCGATTTCGCCGACATTCGCGCGGTGGCTCACAATGTCTATCGTCATCGACTGGTGCTGAACTTCCATGCTCGCGCCGACGGGCTGGACGCCGATGCGTTGATTGATCGGTTGTTGAAGGGTGTGAAGGAGGGGTGAGGATTTTTGATTTTCGATTTTTGATTGCGGATTGAAAGCAGCAGATTGAAGAACGATGACTCCAAATCTTGAAACCTTCACCTCCCCTACTCTGTTCTCGAAGCTCGACAGTTTCGAACTGCGGGCGCACGGGATTGTGGAAGGGTTTATGCATGGTTTGCATCGCAGTCCGTTTGTGGGATTCAGCGTCGAGTTCAATTCGCACCGTGAATATGCTCCGGGCGATGATCTGCGGCATGTGAACTGGAAGTTGTACGCTCGGCAAAAACGACTCTACGTGAAAGAGTACGATGCTGAGACCAACATGAATCTGTACATCATGCTGGACATCAGCGGTTCGATGACATGCGCGAATACCGGCATCAGTAAGCTGGATTATGCTTCGTCGCTGGCCGCAGCGTTGGCTCATCTGGCGTTGAAGCAGCACGATGCTGTGGGAATCACGCTGTTTGCCGATGAAGTGGTCGCACATCTGCCACCGAAGGCAAAAACACATCAGCTCGAAGACATTCTTCGCACGATCCAGAACTCGAAGCCGCGCCCCGTGTCTGACGCAGGCCGTTCGCTGCAGCAATGCGCAGAACTGGCGCGGCATCGAGGGATTTGTGTGGTGATCAGCGATCTGTTTGATGACACCGAATCTTTGATGACCGCCATTGAACTGATGCGGTTTCGCAATCACGAGGTGGTCGTGTTTCACGTGCTGGATCGCTGGGAACGAGACCTGCCATTGGAAGGCAACATCCAGTTTCAGGATCTTGAGTCATCGTCGCAGTTGACGACTCATGCGGATGGAGTGCGAGACAAATACATTCGGGCGGTGACCGAATGGCGTGAGCAGCTCGACCGGGAATTCCGCAATCGTTCGGTCGAGCGAATTGAGATGGTGACAGATGAACCATTGGATCAGGCATTGTTGAATTATCTGGTAAAGAGGGCAGCGTGCTTTTAAAGCGAGCGGCTGGGCGTCAGC
>JANOZG010000466.1:0-4607 GCA_031429275.1 Planctomycetota bacterium | reverse complement strand
CCAGTCGCGTCCACGGTACCTGCTCACTGCAGTATTATCTGAATGCCGCCAATGAGATGGCTCGGCGCGTCTCACAGCCGTGTACGTTTTATGTATTCTCTGATGATCCGATTTGGGTCGCTGAGAACCTGCACTTGCCATTCCCCACACGCTACATCCGTCATAATGATGACGCGCACAACTACGAAGACTTGAGACTCATGTCGGCATGTCACCATCACATCGTTGCGAACAGTAGTTTCAGCTGGTGGGGCGCCTGGCTGGGGTGCAATCCAGATAGGACCGTGATTGCTCCCAAAGTGTGGTTCAACGATCCCTCCCGCAGTGATCAGTCACTTGTGCCGCCCCAGTGGCTCAGGCTGTGATGAAGGCTGACTGCCGCATCGTGGGTAGGCCGGACCAAGCGCAGCGCCGTTCCGGCAGGTGTCTGGCAAATGCCGGAACTGCGCTGCGCTTGGACCGGCCTACCGAGGAATCATGCCTCAATCGGCCAGCCAAGAGATCGATGCAGCGTGAACTGTGCCGCGTTGTAGTCCGCAACGGCGCGCGTGTATTCGCGTTGCGCGTTTGTGAGGGCTGTGATGGACTGCAGCACTTCGATTGGCAGTCCCTGGCCGTTTTCAATGCGATCCCAGTTACGATCAAAGGAATCCCGCGCCGCACAGACCGCTTCCTCTGCCGTTTGAATCTGCAACCAGCGGGACTGAACCTGAGCGTGTGATTCCACGATCTCGCGGGCAATCTGATCCATGAGGGCAATCTGCGTTGATCGCGTCTGGGCGATCCTCGCTTGTGCTTCACGGCGAGCTGCCTTTTCGCCAAAACCTAATTGCCGCAATTCCCAATAGGCGACGGCATCGGCGTCCAGTCGATCACCGCCATTTTGCAATTTGTTTCCGAGACCTCCCGCTAATCCGCCGTAACTCGTCCCCAGCAGTACGCTCGGAATCAAAGGAGCATATCGTTCGCGATTGAGTCGCTCGACAGCTTCACAGACCAGGTGCCGCGATTCCGAAATTTCCGGGCGATTCGACAAACCGATGGATACGAGACTCTGCGCCGATGTCGTGTGATCCACCATCGTAATGGGAAGCAGATGAGATTCCGCCGGATACAGTTGCTGAGCGTACTCCCAGCGGACCTGCTGAGCCAAGCGTGCCGATGCGACCTGACAGGCTTCATTGGCGCGCTGGAGTTCTGTTTTGCGCATGGCAAGCTCCGCACGAGCGCGATCATGGTCGGAGGCAAGTCCCTGACCGGCGTTGGCGAATTCGCGCGTCACGCGTTCAAGTTCCTGAGCCTGCTGCATGGCTTCGTCCGCGATGGCATGCTCCTGCGACGAACGCAGTAATTGAACATAGGCAAGTGACGTGGCCAGCAGGCCGTCGTTCACTGTGGCTCGGGCTTTTGCGTTTCTCGCTCGCAGTGTTTGTTGCGCGATGCGTGGCTGAAAGATAGCGTCCGTAACGTGAAACTGTGCCAGCAGACCTGGAACTGCTGGCGAACCTGCACCGACAGCGTTTGCTCCGAAACCTGAATAAAAAGAACTACGACTCGTTTCGATGACAGTCCCGGCAACGTCCTGAATCCGTCCTTCATGCTTGTTGTAATTCGCACCGGCACGCAGCGATGGCAGCCACAGCGATTCCGCCCGATCCAGCTGCGCTCGCGATTCTTCAATCCTGGCATTGGCAAACGCCACCTGCGGACTGCGTCCGGCCGTCAGCATCAAGGCTGTGGAAAGATCAATGGACTGCGCAGACTTATTCGATGGCTGGAAGTCAGCGGGCTGTGTTTCTTCGACAACGTCGCTTTCAGCGGCAACAAGTGTGATGGAATGTGTGCTGTCCGAGGGCGCTGCAGGTGCAGGGGAGTTGTGATCAACAACGGGTGCAGAAGATTCGCCAGACTGAGCCTGAGGCGCTGGCCGATTCTGTTTCTTAGCGATATTCCCGGAGGCATTTTTCCCGCTTGCCAGACTGGTGCTGCGACAACCGGTCACCGCCAGGCACATGAAGAGCGCCGCTGCGATGCAGTACGTTGTAGTCAGCCGAGCCATCCGTGGCACTCCGAGTTCTGCAGGATCTGCCGGTTTCCGCATTCGACATCCATGCCGTTTGCTAACCGAGAGAGCTCCTTATGCTCACCATCGGATCGGAACACGCTGCATGAACAGTATTCACGTGCGTCCTGAATTGACCGGCGAAATCGGTACAACCGGATGGACTCGCAACAATCTGAGCCTGAGACGCTCGTCGGGAATTGCCAGGCGAAAGGCATAGCGTGAGCTATCCGTGTCGTTTCGAATGCCGATTTTCGAATGCCGATTTTCGATTGAACGCAGACCTGCAATCGTCAATCAAAAATCTGCAGTCATCAATCAAGAATTCCCACGGAGGGCTGACGCCCAGCCGCTCGCTGAATGAATACATCAATTCCAGCCACTCGCAGTTCACTTCGCCGTAGCCTTCTCCACCATCTGGCCATCCGAGAACGCGGCTGCGTTGGCGGTGAGGATGTCTTCGGTGCCATCGAGGCCGGAGGTGATTTCGGCGTCGGTCGTCGAACGGATTCCGGTCTGTACAGGTTTTCGCAGAATGGTTCCATCGGCTGTGACTATCACGCAGAAAGACTGACCATCCTTCGCGACGATGGCCGTCGTCGGCACGGACAACACGTCCGCTCGTTCGGCGACGGTCAATTCCACTTGAGCATACATGCCCGGACGCAGATGTCCGTCTGGATTGGGCACATCGATCTCACACCGCAACGCGCGTGTTCCGGATTGCAATGCCCAGCTGGTGCGAGCGACCGTGCCATCGAATGCAATGTTGCTCTGAGCCGAAATGGTGATCTTTGCCGGGCGACCGTTTTCCACCAGTCCCGCGTCTGCTTCCGGAACCTCCACAAACAACCGCACGGTGTCAGCCTGCACGAGCACAAACAACGGAGCATCCGCCGCACTCCGCGAAGGCTGCACGAGATGTCCCGGATCAATCCGGCGTTCGGTGATAATACCATCGAACGGAGCTGTGATCTGCAGATAATCCCGCAACGCGGAGACGCGATCTCGATCCGCTTCGGCGACGCGCAGGTGAGACTTGACAGCCTGAACGTCAGCCTGAGCTTTTTCAATGGATACACCAGCTTCGTGAAAGGCTGCTTCAGCAGATTTGACACGGGCATTCGTTTCGCTGCGACTGGCATCGGCGCTCTTGAACTGCAATTCTGCTTCTTCCATCAGTTTAGGAGTGACTGTCTTTGCATCAGCGAGCGTTTTCATGCGGTCGAATTCTGACTTCCAGCGTTCGTACTGAGCCGTCGCACGCTGTTGCCCGGCGACGTGTTCTTCGACGCCTGCTTTGGCCGAGACCAGCATGGATTCGGCCACTTTCACGGCGGCTTCTGCCTGCAGAACTTCCGCAGCGACCTGTTCGACCATCGCCTGTTTCTGATGAAGTTCTTCTTCGACTTCCGGGGCCGTGAGGACTGCCAATGTCTGACCGGGTTCCGTGATCCTGCCATCCGCATCGCGCTTGGGTCCGGTGACTCGATCACCGATATCGACCTTCACCAGATCCACATAGCCGCCGATCTTGGCGTGGATCGGCGTCGTGCTGAAGGCTTCGATTTTTCCTGGCTGAATCGTCTTTTGCGTGATCGTTTTGCGGACGGGCTTCGACGTCGCGACCTTCGGCAACGCGGCTGCCGAGGATTCTTTTTCTGCACTGTCCGGCTGCAACCTTGTATCGCAGCCAGAAACAAACAGACACGTCAACACGCCGGTCGCTGCCATCCAGTAAGAATTCATTCGCATCACGCTTCTCCCTTTGACAAATTCTCTTGATCCGATGGATGCAGCGAAAGCGACGCGATCGAACGTCGCCCCTGAATCATGGCGAACACCGCTGGCAGAATGAACAGCGTCGCAATCGTCGCCGCCAGCAGGCTGCCCATGACCGCGCGGCCCAGTGGGGCGGTCTGTTGACCGGATTCGCCGAGCCCCAGAGCCAGCGGCAACATCCCGGCCAGCATTGCACAACTGGTCATCATGATCGGACGCAATCGAGCGACAACGGCATTCTCCGCAGCGACCGCAGACGATTCTCCGTCACGACGTCGCTGTTCGGCAAATGTGACCACCAGAATGGCATTGGCCATCGCCACTCCCAAACCCATGATGACGCCGATGAAGGACTGGATGTTCAGTGTCGAATGACTCAACCACAGCAACAGACCCGCACCGGTCAGAACTGCAGGAGCCGCCGACACCGTCACCAGCGACAAACGGAACGACTGATAATTGGCAGTCAGCATCAGAAAGATCGCCAGCAACGCCAGCAGCAATCCTACACCCAGTCCGCTGAGCATCTGCCGCAGTGGAGGAATCTGACCGCGCAGTTCGTACGTAATTCTGCCCGCCTTCGTCGGTGCTGCCGTACCCGGTGGAGCCTGAGCGGCTTTTTCTATCGCGGCTTTGTCGGACGCATCCTTGGCGACATCATCTTCCTTCTTGACCAGTTCAATCGCCGCGATCACTTGTCCCGACACACTCCCCAGATCCGCGCCGGTGATGTTGGCGGTCAGAGACAGTTCGCGTTTCATGT
>JANOZG010000465.1:0-3493 GCA_031429275.1 Planctomycetota bacterium | reverse complement strand
CTGCAATGGAAGCCTGAACGCCTTGAAACGCATCGGCTGCTGGCTGCGACCTACTATGACATCGGAGCGATGGAACAGGCAATTCACAGTCTGAATGATGTAATCCGCCTGAGCCCAACGGACTTTCGTCCGCACTATATGCAGGCGACCATCCTCCAGGACTTTGAACGCTTTGCCGATTCAGCCATTGCCTTTGAGCAAGCGGCTCGTCTCGTGCCGAAAGGCACAACGGTTGCCGATGAGATTTTCGCTGGCTGGGGGGATTGTCTTGTCAGACTACGACGCTATCAGGAAGCTCTGAATGCGATGGAGACGGCTCGTTCGTGGCCCGACATACTGGCTCGCCGGGCTCAAGCCTGTTTCAGTTTGAGACGATTTGAAGCAGCGAAGAAGCTCGCCGAACAGGTGCTCGTCGAAGTCCCGTTGCATCCGGAAGCTGTGATTGTCGCTGCTCAGGTTTATGAACAGGCGGGAGAATTCGAACGGAGCATCAACCTGTTGCAGGAAACTCTGCGAAAACACCCGCACGATCTTCGTTTGGATCACCGACTTGCTGACGTCCTTGGCAGTGCCGGGCGAGCAGCCGACGCTCTGTTTCATCGCAATCGAGCTGGAGAAATTGCAAAACTTCGTGCGGCGTTTTCTGAGGCTCATCAGGCCGCGATCCGCGATGTCACGAATGCCGAGTTGCGGTTGCAGTTAGGGGAGCTTGCGGAGAAACTTGGAGAAACGGACATCGCCCGAAACTGGTATCAGGCGGCGTTGGGCATGTCGCCCGGCAATTTACAGATTCAACAACAATGGCAGCAATTTCAAGCCAGATATCCTCCGGCGTACCGCTCCGAGCCCGCCGCGCCTGGTCCGCAGCTCTCCGAGTTCTGAGGCATCTTCCATACGGGTTCCGAGGACGAAAGGTAAAATTTATTCTTGTTCTCGCCGTGTTGCTCAACACAGGCTGTGAACATCAGACCGCCAAAGATTCCGGACGGCCAGGTGACGCGGCGACAAGTCAGTTTGAATCACCTGGGAAATCGGACAGTCATCCCGCAGCGTTGTCAGGTGAGACGTCCGCATCGCCTGAACCGCTGTCGTCGGTCGTGTCACTGATCCGGTTTGAACCGCTCTCGGAACAGATTTTCCCGCATGTCATTCCTCAAAACGGATCGCGCCACGGATACGCGACGATCCTGGAGTCACTGGGAAGTGGCGGAGCGGCGGTGGATGTTGATCAGGATGGGCTGGCCGATGCCATCGTCGCTGGCGGAGGTGATTTCGAGGATCGGAAGATCCGCGGACTCCCGGTTTACTTTCTTCGAAATCGACGCCGTCAGTTCAACGACCAGAATGGGGTTGCGGGTCTTGCGCAGACGTCATGGTACAACCACGGCGTGTCGGCGGCTGACTTTGATCACGATGGTTTTCAGGATCTGCTGATCACCGGCTACGGAGGTGTTCAGCTTTTTCGGAATCTGGGAGACGGTACATTTGAGGAAGCAAGCGGGACAGCGGGACTGATTTGTCCGACCTGGAGCAGTTCCGCCGCCTGGGGTGACCTTAATCGCGATGGCCTTCTTGACCTGTATGTCGCAGGTTACGTCAACTGGTCGTTTGAGAATGACCCTCCGTGTTACGCAGCTGATGGTATCCGCCGGGATAACTGCTCGCCGAAACTGTTCGAACCGCTTCCGGATTTCCTCTTCATGAATCGTGGAGACGGAACGTTTGCAGATGCGACGACCGAATTCGGTGTGCGAGCAGACGGAAAGGCGCTGGGTGTCGTTGTTGCAGATCTTGATTTTGATGGATACGTGGACGTTTATGTTGGCAACGACGTGATGGTCAATTTTCTCTATCATAATGAACAGGGTCAGCATTTCAGCGACATGTCCATCTCAAGCGGTGCCGGTGTCAGCAGCCGTGGGTCGCCGGACGCGAGCATGGGAGTCGATGTCGCAGATTACAATCTCGATGGTCTGCCTGATCTGTGGGCGGCCAATTTTGAAATGGAGAGTTTCGCGCTCTATCAGAATCAGGGGAACATGCTGTTCCGTCACATGAGCGATGCCGCTGGAGTTTCTGCGATTGGCGAACAATATGTGGGCTGGGGATCCGCTTTCGCAGATTTCGATCTGGATGGCGATGAGGACATCTGCGTTTGCAATGGGAACGTCGTCAGGTTTCCTGAACATTCTCCGGCTATGCAGAGGATGCTTCTTCTGGAAAATATCGACGGCTCCTGGTTTGCAGAAGTGACCAGCCAGACAGGAGAGGCGCTGATGGTTGCTCGAAATGGCAGAGGCCTGGCTCTGATCGACTGGAACCGTGACGGGCTGCTCGATCTGCTGACTACTCCGACCGAGTCACCAGCCATGCTCCTGCAAAACACATCGAGGGTCACAGGCAGTTGGCTGAGCGTAACTCTGGTTGGAACGCAGTCACCGCGACAACCGATCGGTACAACACTGGAGTTGATGACATCCTCAGGTCGGCGACTCAGGCAACTCAAGGGTGGCGGCAGCTACGCTTCCACATCGTCACCAGAAATTCATTTTGCCATACCCTCGGGTACGACGGTCAGTGAACTGATTGTCCACTGGCCCTCCGGCATCATGCAGCGCGTCGTTTCTCCCACGCTCAACTCACATCTTTGTCTGATCGAAGCGGCATCTCGGTCGTCAGCAGCGGGGAATACAGAGACAGATATTATGCGAACCGGTCGAAGTGTGTTGATCAATGACGAATAACCCTCGAAAAACCTTCGCGGCCGCGTTGTGTCGAGAGTGGTAGAGATGAAAGGAACGGAGTTGCAAAAAGGTGTAGGAAAATAGAACTTCGTGACCATGTCCACAGTAACGCGAAAGAAATTTCCGAAGAAGAATAGCCGACTGCTTTCAACGCATCTGCCGCTCCCGGTCTAAAACTGGCCCAATGGAATCGAGTCCCAGGCTTCGCAGATCAGCGGTACAAACGCGCACAGGTCCAGCTCTGGGCTTTTCATTCGACGCAGATAGACGATACTGCCAAAGATCCCTGTGAAGAATGGTTCTTTGACAAGATCCACCAAGGAAACCGCGGCTGGAAGGATCTTTGGTAAGATCCAATACATCGAACTTACATCCAACAACAGCCACAAGGTCGTACGATGAAACGAAGAACTTTTCTCAGCACCGCATCCGGAATCGCTGCGAGCGCGATGCTTCCACAATTCGCGATTGGCAAACCATGCAAGTCCGCCAACAGCAAGCTCAACGTTGCTTTCATCGGCTCGGGTGGCTGGATCGCTCAACAGCCGTACAATCAGGGATGCTCGGAGGAGAACCTTGTCGCCTTCTGTGATGTCGACCGTAACCATTGCGCGGAGAACATGAAGAACTGGCGGACAGACCAGCCGTTCTTTGATGACTTTCGTGTAATGTTTGACAAGATGCATAAGGAGATCGACGCAGTGGTCGTTTCCACGCCGGATCACACTCACTTCGCAGCCACGATGGCC
>JANOZG010000464.1:0-4513 GCA_031429275.1 Planctomycetota bacterium | reverse complement strand
CTCGGAAAAACTCCGTCGGCGACGATGGTAAATCAGACTCGGCGAGTGCTGCCGTTAATCAGCGACGTTCGAAAAGCAGTTCCCGTCGCGACAGCGAAGGCACTTGCTAATGCACTCAACAAGAAACCAGAGGAACGATATAAGACATGCGAGGAATTTGCAGAAGCCGCGATCGCTGGTCTGACAGCGGCCAGTGGATTGTCCTCGAAAATGCAACCGGTACCGCAATCACGAAAACAAGTGCCGGCAGATTCCAGCGTGAAGTCGCAGGCCGATGCGACGACCAGCGTCAAACGCAAGCGGCCACAGCCGTCCCATAGTATCCCTGCTTCGTCCGGTGAGCTGATCAATACGGGGCGAGTTTCCAGAGCAAAGACAGCGGGAGTCATCAATTGTCCTCATTGTAGAAAAGAATTTCGATTGCGATCGGAACATGCAGGACGCAACGGTCGTTGTGTGCAGTGTGCGACTCGACTACGGATCGGTGCGGATCTGATGACACTGACAATTCTGCCAGAACGAAGCTCCGATGCATCAGGAAGTTCCAATTCGTCCGCAGGTGGTTCTGCTGAGGACCTGATCATTGGCGAAAAAGTCTTTGGTCTGAAACTAAGCCGCAATGCAATGCTGGGGCTCGGTTACCAGCAACGCAGCACCGAGCCCCAGCAATGCAATGCTGGGGCTCGGTGCTGCGTTGCTGGTGACCGTGGTCGCAGCTCTTGTGATATTTTTCGTGCAGCTCGCGAAACCGGATCTGGAAAAACAAGAACAGCAAATGCTGCAGCAGTTTCAGAATCGCGAAGGCAACTGAGCCGAACCGTGTTTTGCGAGCGGTGCGGCATCAGCCCTTTGGTATGTTCCTAAGCACTGGTGCCTAAGTCGTTTCACCGTCAGCCGTAGGCGTACGCGACACAATCACAACGCGTACACCTGCGGCTGACGGTTAAACGAAGAAACTTCTGCACCCTGTGCTTACCGTTTCAGAAACCCATCCACGCGCCATGATCGCAGATGATTATCTTCGCCGATCGTCGCGAGGTAGCGACCATTTGGCGACATCGCCAAACCGGCGATTGGTCCGATGTGTGCTTCGAAGCGAACCGGCTTTCGATCCAGACTCATCATCGAAGCGGCCCAGATCGTGCCATCGCCGTCTCCAGTTAACAACCAGTTTCCGTCAGGCGAAAAAACGCAGGGTGGGCGATGCCCATTGACATTCGGAATCGGAATCATTCGTTCCACTTCACCCTTTTTCGTCGACAGGACCAACAGCCCCGCCGTGTTGACGATTGCCAACCGACTATCCTGACGATTCACGAAAACCACGGGATGATCGATCGTATGGAAGTCCGGAATCGCTTCCGAAGCCCTGATAACAGTGGCATCTTCCTGTTGCCAACCCGAACTGCCACGTTTCCAAAGTCGCATTTGCGATCCACCATCGTAGTTCCCCCATGTCAGCATCATTTTGTCGGATGGTGATGGCTGAATGAATGTTGTTCCCGGCAAAGTCGCGGGCCTGAGTTCTAAAGTCTTTTCCGAAATCCGTCCGCCGAGATGTTCTCGTAGAATCTCCTGTTGGATTGCCATGGTTACTGGATTCAATTCGAGCAATCGCACCTGATCACGTTCTCGCGTTCCCACAATCAGACGATCGCCTGCAGTCGAGAACCCGACGGCGGTGACCATTGTTTCAAACAGTTCCAGACCGTGCGTCTCTGTTTTGGTTTCAAGGTTCATTCTCGTCAGGGTAGGCTCAGCAAGCCCAACACTCCCAGCACGCCCGAGAACCAGAGTACTGGCATCCGGCGAGAATGCACTAGCCGCCACTGGTTGCATCGGATCGGTCGCTGCGTATCCCGTGTTGTGCCAGAAACGCGTTGTTGCAGGTGCTGGCACCAGCACCTGATGCGGCAAGTTCAAACGCAGATTGCTGGAAATGACCGGCTGTGTCCAATGCCGGAGTGCTGTGGCAGTGGCCAGATCAAACAGGCTGAGTCTTGTTGTGGCAGAACTCTGCTGCGTTGAATTCAGGGAACCGCGATGTAATGCTGCGGCCATTGTGCCGTCGTCTGAAACAGCAAGCTGAACGCGAGACCATTCGCCATTGCCGAACTGCATTTGAGTCGCCATATCGCCCACACGAACTGGCGGGCCATCTGGAATCTCTTCAGGTTCATTACCAAGACTGTCTGCCAGTGAAGCTTCGCCGCGATGTTTAAGGATCAGCTTGCGGATTTCAAGTTGTTTCTCGGACGTTTCGGCAGTCCGCAATTGATGCCCATACAAAGCCAGAGTTGTATCAGCCGGACGAATACCCGTCAGACTCAGATCTGGCGCGACGGTCGTTTCCGTAATGCGTGCTTTGACAGGACGTGTCGATTTCGATGCCAATATGACCGTATTCTCCTCAGGTGCCGGCGTTTCAGTATTTTCCAGAGTTTCATCGGGCGGCAGCTGAAACGAAATCTCTGCATTTGGACCCTGAGACTGCGGCGTTAACGGCATGTTGAACAGCTGTGCCAGTCGATCTGTTCCAATTGAAATGATTCCGTGTGGGGTGCGACAAAAATCAATGACTGCCGCTGCGTGTCTTTTCTTCAACTGCTCAATTCTCTTGAGCGCTGCATCATATCGCACGACGGTTCCATCGATTGTTCCGAAGTGAATTGTTCGACTGCCCGAGGTAGCTCGAATACATGTAATCGAAGAAACCTGATCCTGCACATCAGGGACGAATACGGATTCGTAATCGACCGTTTCTCCAAGATCGTTCAGGCCCGATACTTCCGGAGATCCGGTACGAGCGCGTCGAAGAATTCGGCCATCGGCAAGTCCTGCGAGGATTTCAGCGCCATCATTGACAAAGGCGACACATACAGGCTGAGTATCCGCAAAGAGATCCGCCTTCAGCGTTTCAATCAGCTCGCAGGTGTCCGTTCGGAAAATGTAAACCTCTTCCGCCGAAGTCACGATGGCTCCCAGCTGGAACTCTTCATCCACAGTGATACTCAGAACTTCAAAGCCCGTCACTGGAAACGACACAATCGGTGCTACTGTTACAGTCTCAGCATCGGTGGCTTTCGCCTGTTCGACAGTCATCTCCAGAATGGGTGTCACCGGAATGACGATATCATTGAGCTTCCAGAAAGAACAAATGCCATTTGCGTCGATCGCCAGAACCCTGTCGTCGGGCAAGGACCGAATGGCAACGACCGCAGCATCGCTGATCCGAGCGGTTCGGCGATGCTCATCCTGAAACAAAAACAGATCGCGGGCGAACAGATCCCAGTCGGCCGTGCTGGCCGTACTTCGCACAAGCAGCCGCCCGTCAGTCGTGCCAATGATGACCTGCTGCTGATCGCTCGTGAGTTCCACTGAGTTTATAGTTCCGGGAAGTCCTGTGACGGCCACACGAATTGGATCTAACGGAGCATTCGCCTGACGTTTTCCCGGTACACCCAATGTCTGACTTCTCAGGTCCAGTTGTGTATCCAGAACTTCCAGACTGCGTTCGCCTGTTGATCCAGCCAGACCTTCACCATCTGGTGTTGCAGCGACGAAAAACTGTCGCGTCAGCTGTGAGACAAGTTGCAACCACTGGACACGTGACAATGCCATACGTCCAAAGCGAGATGTGGCCTGTGCAGCATCAGGATCTGCAGCAGGATTTGCAGCAATTGTCGCATCAGCCTTTTTCGCGCCGGACTTCAGGCTGCCCAACAAGCCGCCGGCATTACCAATTACAGACTTCTGGCTGTTTGCTTCTTTCTTTGCCGCGATCGCCTCCGCACTTTTTCCACTGGCAGTCATGACTTCCGAGCCATCACCTGACGCAACCGGAGCCGACTCTGGTGTTGCATCGTCTGTAGGCAGGGCATTGGAAATTGCTTTCTCAGACGCAGGTGCCGCAGCATCGGGTGATGAAGTGGCGGCAGGCATCTTCGCTGCCGTCGCCGCATCATCGTTCCCGATACCACCATTTATCGGTGATGCCGATTCGCTGACCGTCGAGGCATCGCCTTCGGTTGCTGGAGCAACCGTGACAGCCGGGGCCGAATCGTCTGCGTTGGCATTGGCCGGATCAGTCGCGGGTGTGACTGCCTCGACAGCAATCGGCGATTCATTGGGAGACGCCTGGGGATCGGTCGAAACTCTCGCGAGCTGACTTTGAATCTGTGCTGGGGGCTTGCTGAAATCTTCGACGCACGGCTGCCGCCTGACCCTGGTCGAGAACGGCGCCGAGGCGCTGGAGGCGGCCTCGGGCCAGCGGTTCGACGCCATCCTGATGGACATGCAGATGCCGGTGATGGACGGGCTTGAGGCGACACGCCGAATCCAGGCGGGTGACCTGAACGGGGCCACTCCGGTGATCGCCCTGACCGCCAATGCGCTCGACGTGCACCGCGCGGCCTGGGACGCCGCCGGCGTTCATGCCTTCCTGACCAAGCCGATCGACCCGGTCATGCTTGCCACGACCCTGGCCCAGGCCTGCGCCATTGAGCGGCCCCTC
>JANOZG010000463.1:0-8315 GCA_031429275.1 Planctomycetota bacterium | reverse complement strand
GCCGCCCGGCGCCTTGCCCCACAGGTAAAACGCCCCGGCGGGTTTGGTCATCGCATAGCCCCATTGCGTCAGCGCGTCATACAAGCGGTCGCGCTTGCGCTGATAGGCGGGCACGTCGATCGAGACGGTTTCGAGGTCTTTCACCGCATATTGCAGGATCGAGTCCGGGAAAGCGCAGCCCGAGGACAGTTGGGTCCTTTCGGCGATGGTGCGCAGCGTGGCTCGGGCCTTGGCGGGCAGATTCTGAAGAGCATCATCAATGGCGGTCACAGTTCGGCACCGGCCTCACAGGAATCACGTCCGATACCACAAATGCCTCCATGATGACCTTGAATCTGGATAGCCGCGCAGAGGTGAGCTATCTGAAAGATCTGGCGCAAGGATTGCGAATTCCCCCGTGTCTCTGTGCTCAGATTCATCAACGGTTCGGGGTTCCTGTTTTACAGTGACTTGAATTTGAGTCACGACGAACGCCACAATTGCAGTATCTGCCTCGTTTCAGAAGGGTTGGTTGGCATGTCGTCACCGTTTCATCTTCACAATCGTCGCCGCCTACTTCAATCCTCCGCGATTGGATTCGGGCATCTCGCATTCACGACACTGCTGCAACAATCGACAGCCGCTGAGGTTTCAGTACTGCCTGGTGGCGCTGATAATCCGCTGGCTGCAAGGAATACGCATTTTCCGGCCAGAGCGAAAAGAGTCGTCTTTCTGTTTATGAAAGGCGGTCCGTCGCACGTCGATACGTTCGACCCCAAGCCGGAACTCACGCGACATCACGGTAGTCCGCCGCCATTTGAACTTCCTCGTGTCACTTTTGCGGCTCAGGGAAATCTACTGAAGTCGCCGTGGAAGTTTCATCGCTACGGCGAAAGTGGTTTACCTGTCAGTGAATTGTTTCCACACGTGGCGCAGCACGTGGATGATCTTTGCATCCTGCGATCCGTTCACGGAACAAATCCGGCACATGGCGGAGCATTGCTCAAGCTGCATACTGGAAGCGATCAGTTCGTGCGGCCAAGTCTGGGGGCATGGGTCACTTATGGTTTGGGGACTGAAAATCAGAACCTGCCTGCGTTCGTCACCATCTGCCCGACGCTCGCACATGGTGGAGTGAATAATTGGGGATCCGCATTTCTTCCTGCGTATTGTCAGGGAACTCCCATCGGCAATGCCAGTATCGGGGCTGTTCATGCAGAAGTGAAGCACATTCACAATTCAAGGATAGACTCTAAAACGCAGCGAATGCAGTTGGATCTGTTGAGAGCTATGAATCAACAGCATCTTGAAAAATCCGACGCAGATCAGGCATTGGAGGGGAGACTTAATTCCTTCGAACTCGCATTTCGTATGCAGTCCACGATGCCTGACGTACAGGATTTGTCGCAGGAATCTGCAGCGACTCACAAGTTGTATGGGACCGATGATCCCGTGACGGAAGATTTTGGCCGCCAGTGCCTGATGGCTCGCCGGTTTTTGGAACGCGACGTCCGTTTCGTGCAGGTGACTCATAGTGACAGCGAAGTCCAGTGGGATCAGCATGGGAATCTCTATCTGGGGCACACCAAGAATGCATCCGAAGTGGATAAGCCGATTGCAGGTCTGCTGACCGATCTCAAAGCTCGTGGCCTGCTTGACGACACGCTCGTTATCTGGGGCGGTGAATTTGGACGTACCCCGACTGCTCAGGGAACCGACGGTCGGGATCACAATCCCCATGGTTTCACGATGTGGATGGCGGGTGGTGGAGTCAAGGCAGGAACGTCCTACGGTGCCACGGATGATTTCGGCTACTACGCAGTGGAAAACAAGATGCACGTGCATGATTTGCACGCCACGATTTTGCACTTAATGGGGCTGAATCACGAACAACTGACGTATCGCTATGCGGGCCGCGCTTTCAGGCTCACGGACGTCGCCGGGGTTGTGGCAAGAGATATTCTCAGTTAGCAACTGATACTTGCCTGGGGTTGCGTCTGAAGTTCCCCAGAATTGGCAGGCGCTCCGGATTGGATGTTTTGGACTCAGCCCGGCGCGTTGTCCAAATGTGATCTATCATCATGTGTCAGACGAAACGGAGACGAGCTCTGCTAAGGAGCGCCTCGTCAAGGGATAGTCTGACGTGGGCGGGGAAATCCGTCGCGGCGGCAGAGATGGGCTGCAGCCGTTTCCTTTATGCTCTCAAACTTGTTTCAGAGCCGTTCAAGTTCAGCTTCAGCAGGAACTGAATTTCGTCAATGAAGCGAGTATTGGTCCAGGACAAAATTCCTCAGAACTCAGTATCGGATACCAACTGACCGTCTTTGCGAGATGCAAGCTTCTGCAGTACTTCGAGTGAGATATCTTTGCGAATGCCACGCACGCTGCCGTCGGCCAGAAGAAAATTCACGTGGTAGCTGTGATAACTGCCGAACGTGCCCACTCGCACGTTCAGACTCGCCTTGTATTGCTGCCGTTCATCCTCAGTCATGTTGCGAAGGTCTGCCATTTCGCCGGTGGCAGGATCGTAATTCATGATGCGAGCGTAGCCGCCAATTTTGTCTATATTTCGAAGTGTGCTGCGGTCTCCGTAGATCCACGCGGTGCCTGCCGGATTATTGAGTTGTTCGCCGCAAAGCAAAGTATTCGACGTACCATCCGGAACCGATTCAAGCGATTCTGAACTGTTCAGATACAATAAGCCATCGCCATCAACGTCGATCGACTTTTCAGAACTGTGATGAACCCCGGCGTAATGCGCTAAGGTTCCACCGTTTTGCGGATTCGAGGGACATGTCATGAAGGAAATGTGGAATTCTCTCCCGGAAAGCCTTTGCGCCAAATTCGGCGGTTCAGGTTTTCCTTTGGTGATGTCGTAGTGTGGAAACGACGACATACCCATGCCGCCTTCGCTGCTTTGCATGCGTTCGAGTCGAACAGCTTCGCTTGTCGTTTCGCCCGATTCAATTTTGTTCCAGAGTTGTAGTGCTTCATCCAGGGCGGCGTTTTCTTCCGACGACATGAAAGAACGCTCTGGTTCATTGAAATTCAATTGGTGCCACACCCCGTGTTGTCCCATGTATGGCAGGATCTGAGCCATCCAGCCGATGCGATAACCTTTGCTGTCGGCGAAGATCGGACCGGAATCATTTACGCATCCCGGTGGCAGTACACCAAACGTCTGGTTGTAATGCTGCAGAGCGATTCCCATCTGAGTGAGATTGTTCTGACATTGCACCCGCCGTGCGTTCTCGCGTGCGCTTTGAACTGCGGGCAGCAGGAGAGCGATCAGAATTGCGATGATCGCGATGACAATCATTAATTCCAGCAATGTGAAGCCGTGAAGGCGACGCATCGATCGTGTCGGCAGATACTTCATCAGAATTCTCCAATGAATTCCATGTCCGCTCGATTACCGAGATTGGCATAGACCGACAGGTTGATGTTTTCGCTCAAGAATCGCACTGATCCGTCCGCCAGCACAACCTGTGAACCGCCAACGTGGTAGCTGGAATATCCGCTGGTGTCCGTGTCCGAGGGCGGCGGCAGTGGTTTGCGAAATCGAGATGCACCCGGTGCATTTCCGCCAATATCCCATCCGCTATTGATTTTTACGCCGGTGTTTCGCAACGTCGATTTTGTTCCGGAGATCCAGCCCAGTTCATTGGCGTCTTCGATCGCACACTTTTCGCCAACCATGATCGTATTCGACGCACCGTCACGGATCTGTCGAAAGCCAACACTGCTGTTCAGGAACATGACGCCATTGTTCTTTGAATCGATCGGAACATTTTCACCACCGAAACAAGCGGCGTAATTATTCATCGCCAGAACCTGGTTGCCTTGGCTCCCTTGTCGTTGCCAGTCCGACGGACATGATAATGTTGGGATCACCATCCTGCGAAAGGCACCGTTCGCCGGGGAATAAGCACTCACGCTGAAATTGATTTGGCCAAAAACGTTGGCCTGTTCCAACAATGGCAGAATCTGGACGATCCATGACATATGGTAGCCTTCTTCGATGTTGCGAATCGGGCCTGTCTCATTCACGCAACCGGGCGGCAACATTTCGAACGCCATTTCGTAGTTGTGCAGTGCCAGACCGATCTGCATCAGATTGTTTTTGCATTGAGTTCTGCGAGCGGCCTCTCGGGCCTGTTGCACGGCTGGCAGTAGCAATGCAATCAGAATCGCGATGATCGCAATCACAACCAGCAGCTCGATCAGCGTGAAGCCGCGAAGTTGCTGATTCTGATTTTGTCCGACCTTTGTTGTCCTTCGAATGTTTGGCCGAAGGCCGTTTGGTTCACGTGTATTCATGGTGCCAACTTTCTTGTCCGAGTAACCTGAAAAGGGATCTCCGCATTGGTCGGATAGCGAGCGACGACGGTACAGGATTCTTCCTTGACCGTGATCACGACTTCAGCGGAATTTGTGTGATGAATTGAACCGGGCTGCAAATTCCACGTCACCC
Source organism: Planctomycetota bacterium (assembly GCA_031429275.1). Taxonomy (GTDB): domain Bacteria; phylum Planctomycetota; class Planctomycetia; order Planctomycetales; family Planctomycetaceae; genus SXXK01. The sequence goes on along the minus strand of JANOZG010000463.1, from coordinate 3,862 downwards.
CGGACCACGCTGGATCTTTAGCTTTTGAAGTCTGAGCCAGCAGCAATCCGGCCTCAGCCAGCTTTTCTGTCTGCAGGTAGGTAACTTCGTTTCGCATTTGACGACGTTCCATTAGAACTTGCCGCGTCTGCTGGGCCAGGATCCCGGCAAGGATTGCCAGCACTGCAACCGCCATCACGCTGGCCGCACCGCGACGAGTCGCGCTTTTGCGAAGTGAAGATGGTGAGATTGATGAGTTAGATTTCATGATGTGTTCGATGTAGTGGGTTCAGTATGGTTACCGCAAAATAATCTCCGTCACCGGCTGCACGGCCGCTGCGGCAGGAGTTGCCGGCAATGCCTCGTCGATCGCTTTATGACGGTTTAAAGCTCCGCTGCCGACAGCACTCGATTTGACAAATATCGATGGTTCCAAAAACCTGAAGACGGTGGCACCGTCATCGCGGGATTGGATTACAATCTTTGAACCTGCCGGGAAAAGGACTCGATCAGATTTGAGTGTTTCGTCGCCCTGCTTCTCCGTACGAGTCAGAATTCCGCGATCAGCAGACCAATGCATCTGAACACCGTCCGTCTGAGCAAACGTCATCGCGGAATCAGATTCAATCGTAGCAGTGGATGCGACTGCATCAACGCGCAGAATCCGCTCGCAACGCAACAGCGAATTCATAAACATCGAAACTCGACGATCCGATTGCTCGCTTCTTAAAATTGTATGAAGACAAGTGCCTGCCATCAGAAAGACGGAAGATACAAGCGTGAGGTATGCCAGATAGTAATGAAACAACGCTCCTCGGCGGCGAGAAGTCCTGATATCAGCATGTGAGCAATTTCGTTTCATCGCGTTGGTGCTCCCGCTGTTCTCCAGACAACAACGCTGACTTTTTGATCCGGCATGCCTTCAGCCTGAGGTCTATGAATGGTTAACCGCAGGCCGCCCAGCAGATCTTTCGAAACGTCGTCGCTGGCCTTCAATGGTTCTATTTCTAACGCTGCTTCTCGATAGCGAGCTGCGAACCAGTCAGAAAGTCTGACGTCATTGTTCGTTGTCTCTGTTTTTGTGATGACATCAGCGATGTTATTCAATTCAATCATGGCGAGCGTATCGAATCGCATGGCCTTGCGTTGCTTGCCGATGGCCGACAATCCCGGCACCAGCATACCAATCGCGACGCCGAGGATCAGGCATGCAATGATCCCTTCCGTGAGCATTGAGCCCTGGCGACGGTGAATTGGTTTTATGGTTTCGAAATACTTCATATGTATTGTACGTTGTTTATGGCACGAGACTCGTAGGACGGGTCTCCGGACCCGTCCGAACACATTAAGATCAGGACGGGACTGGAGTCCCGTCCTACGTTCACTTCCGCTCAACTCAAATCATTCAATAGCTTTATCAACGGTACAAAAAATGCGATTGCCAGAAACATCACCACGAAACCGACGGTCAAAATGATCCCCGGCCCAAGAAACTGCGTCACACGTCGAAAGAAATTCCGGCGACGTCTTTCCACTGAATCCGCAAGATGCCGCAGTCCCCAGTCGAGATGATGTGTCTTCAAAGACGAAGTCAGGAACGCGGCCTCTGAAGTCCGCAGCAAACCAACTTGCTTCATTGTTGCGATAGCATCTTCGCCGTTATGGACTCGATGTCGCACTTGACTGACCTTAGTTGCCGCGCGACCAGGTGGAAGATCCTGCATCACACAATCCAAAGCTCGCCCCAATGGCTGACCACTGGCTGCGGAAAGGCTGAGTGTTCTGAGAATTCCTGGCAACCAATACCGCGGCCACGCTTCGGCAAAACGGTGATATCCATGGATCAGCTTCTTGCGCTGCGACGAATACAACAGCCAGAAGAACGCGAAGGTCGTGGCAACGCCAGGCAAGAAGAACAGATACCAATACGACATAAAGAAATCGGAGATTTTAATTGCCCCCATAGTTATCGGGGGAAGCTCAACGCCGAAGCCAATAAAGATTTCTTTAAACTTTGGTATAATAAAGATCATGAGAAACGAAACGATGACGGATGCCACCCCGATCAGTGCCACTGCCCAAAGCAGATCACGTTCCAGATTGCCGCCTGTCAACGATTTCGCGCGACCAAGTTGGTGCAGGCGTCGAGCTTCATCCATTAAGACGTCGGCCAACGCGCCGGTACCTTCGGTCGCTCGAATCGCTGAAATCGTTTGGTCGGGCAAAAAGTCGGAGACGATCGCCAGAGCCCCGGACAGCGAGTGCCCTTGTTCCAGCAGCATTCGTAACTGGCCAACCTTGCTGGCCCAGATGGATTTGCTTTCCTGTTCGTGTGCTCGCAACGACTGCAACAGGGTATCGCCGTGACCGACACCACCAGCCAGCAACATCAGCAGCGACGCCTGCCGTAATGGTTCGGACTGATTTGTCATAAACAGCCACATCTGAATGAACGTCATAGCCATGCCCCCCAACTGCAGACATACGAGGGCCAGACACATACAGACAAATCATTGAGCAGCCTGATCAGCGGCATAAACATGGATATGACAAAGATGCCCGTCAAAAATCCGGTGATGACAATTGCGCTGACCTCTGCCGCCACCGCCAGAATTGACCCATGTCCCCACGATGCCTCTTCCAGAGAAGCCGCGAACATCATGAAGGATTGCGCTGTTTCCTGACGTGCGTTTTCCGGGACAGCGTCTCCTTGCACACGCAGCAACAGTGAGAGCGGCAGTCCGTGCAGTCCGGTGCAGACAAGGTTCACTGGCTTGCCGCCGCGAAGCTCTGAAGCAATCTGTTTCCCTCGATCTCGTACTTCGCTGAAACCACTGGCATGCGTCGACACTGTAATTGCATCCGCTGCTGTCGCATGGTTTCGTACCAGCACGCCCAACACTCGAGCGACGCGAGCCTGCATCAGTAATCGCAAAGATGTACCTAACATCGGCACTGTACTCAGCTTTTCAGCCGCGGGTGACCAAACCATCATGAAATAGGAAATCGCAGCCGATGCGACCGTCAATATGATGACCACAAACAGTCCCGGTATACCCATGCTGCTCACCCAATCGCTGACGTCAATAAACAGCGACGTAAGTGCCGGCAGCTGAACTCCAAATCCGACAAAGATCTCTTTGAATCTTGGAATAACGACCAGCAACAAGCAATATCCCGCCGGCATCAGCAATAGCGATGCTAAAAACGGGGCCACCATTTTCGTAGCAAACAGATGTCGCTGAACCTGCATAATTCCGAGAGATGGCAGAAGTTCCGCAACGCTCAGCGATTTCTGTTCTGCAGCCATGTCGGAATTCAGAATACTGCGAATTTCCAGCGGAACAAAAGCCTCTTGCTGTAGTGGATTGACACCTCCGGCTGCCATCTGTCGCGAGAGTCGCAGCAGTAAAGCACGAGGTCGAACATGTAACCACCAATAGAAGACGACCCAGGTGCCAAGGCATGTCAAAAACACCAGAACTGCAGCTGGAATCAGGACCAGCACAAATTCTGGCATGGCGATGGAAAGCATGATCGAAACGATCACAGAAAACGCCGACATGCCCGTCATCCATGGCATCGCCATCAGCAATGGATGTTCAAATGGCTCGTAAGCCATCGCCGAAATTGCTACATGGGCTGGAAGTCCGGTCAGCATCGCCTCCTGAATCCGTTCACCGATTCGCAGTTGCAGGACACGAGGAATCGCGGCCAACTGCGTCGTCAATTGTCGATCAATCGCAATTTCGGAATAATCAACCAGCGTCATTCCGCGAGTTTGCAGATAGGCGACCAAGGCGTTTGGGTCTGCGGCATCGAAGATACCGAAAACGGCAACGCCGGTCGGCAGTGCTGATTGATATTTGTAGGTTGGCATTTT
>JANOZG010000462.1:0-5155 GCA_031429275.1 Planctomycetota bacterium | reverse complement strand
GTCAACGCGATGAATTCAATCGAAGGTCGCACCATCAACACAATTCTGTGGCCTGGGCGAACACCCATCCCAATCAACCCACGTGCTATGGCGTCGACTTCGGCATCCAGTTGCTGGAAAGTCACGTGAGTCCACGCGACTCGTCCGGCCTTGTCTCGCGTCTCCGGAAAGACCACGGCGCGCTGTGTCGGCACCAGCTTCGCAGAACTTCTTAGTCGGTCAGCAATATTGAATTGAGAGTCGTACATTCGTTTTGATGAAAAGTCTATCAGTCTGCGAGTTGGGATCGCCAAAGGCGTTGCGTTACTCAGGGTTTGTGATCAGTTCAAGTTTGATGGAAACACGATTGAGGCACAGTGGGGCAGCGCGTTGTTGTGCAGTTGTATCAATATGGCAAGGATGACCAATGAATCACGCAAGTCAAACCACAGCGAGTTTTTTGTGTTTACCGAATTGGTCCAGTTCTCAATATTGTCCGGCGAAGACTGCCTGAAAAGTCACAGGAAAAAAAACGTTTTCCGTTCGGACTGACGATGTTCTTTATAGCTGAATCTGTTGCTCTCAGCGGCCTGAACACTACAGTGATTTTGCTGGTTTTCAAGTTCTTCTCACGACGCGTGGTATCAACTCTCTGTCTCCTCTCTTTGCGAATTCTCTCGCGGCCGACAGTGAATTTTTGTCCTGACATTTTGTGATGGAACAGGCATTTTGACTGGACGAATTCATGCAGGAAATCCAGAGGGCGGCAGTAAAGATGGAGTTGGGCTAAAGGGAAAGGATCCTTTTAAAACGATTCAGGAAAATGCATTTTGTGCTGAATTTGCTTCGTGGCGCGTAACCAAAGCAATACTTTCCTGAAATTTCAATTCTGCCTGTCTATGCCCAGAGAAGGTTTTGCCCAGATGCCGCGTAATCGCAACGTTCAGTCACCCGGTAAACGTAATTTTCTAGCTCTCTGTGCATCCGCTCTCAGTATCGGAGCAATCTGTTGTAATTTCGACCCGGTTCCTGCCGGAGATGATATTCAAGTCGCTCGAGTTGCTCCTTCCATTACCGCCATCGATAGTACCTCGGAAGTACCTCTCCCACCGGGGACTGAATCCAACGCGTCGATCGCCAGCACGCCTCTGACGGACGCTTCGACTGCTCGATCAAATGCGAGCGGTGAACTGAGCAATGCCGACGCGATCAAGTTTTCACTACTGTTGTTGAAAGACGGTGGTCGATTCATTGATAACATCGATACTTACCGAGTCAGCTTTGAAAAACGTGAACGTATCGGCGGTGACATTCGTGACACCGAAGTCATGGACCTAAAAGTTCGCCATACCCCGACGTTCAGCATTTACATGAAGTGGAAGAACGGCGATACCGGGCGTCAAGTTCTGTACAACGATGAATATGACGACAAAATGATGGTTGTGAAGCTCGGCGGCATGAAGGGGCGAATTTTGCCGGCTCTAAAACTGAATCCACTTGGAGCCGAAGCCAAAGCAGGTGCGCGTTATCCTGTGACAGAAGCCGGTATCGGCGGCATGATTCGCCAAATGATCATGCATCGAGAAAACGATCTTCGCCATGGTCAGGGTGTCGAATGCGTGCGACTGGCGAATCAGGTCTTTGACGAGCGTGAATGCTATTGTTTCAAGTATGAATACAGTGCTCCAGAATTCAACGAACTGTACCGCAAGAGCGTTGTGCTGATGGACACTCGTTTCCATGTACCGGTGAAAGTGACTAACTACACCTGGACCGGAAATGCTGCTGGCATGACGCCTGAAGCACTGGACGAGATGACGCTCATCGAAGATTACGCTTTCCGACAACTGGATTTGGGAGCAAAACTAGTCGCTGAGGACTTCAGTCGCGATAATCCATCCTACCGCATGTAGTGGTATCAGGATTATGATCCCTGACTGAAACCTGACTGCCAGACTTCGCACATTTTGCGGAACATCTGTGCTTTAGAAAAACCTGGAAGTCGCGATCGAATTCGGTCGCGACTTTTTTTTGCTTTGAGTGATGTCGTCATGCCAAGCGGCCAGCCTCGCACGGTCGGCGCTGGAGGAGGCAGTGTCTTTCGACGAGCTGCAGCCATGAACCTGACTAATGCACAACCTACATCCGTGTCCGTCGTGCTGTAAGATCTCAGCTGCCACTCACTCGATTCAAATCCGGGCGCGGAGTGAATGCAGACTTGCATCGAGAATTCTGACACCTGACGGGAATTCTCTCGCCACACTGATCTTAGACGGTCTCTAAACAAAAACCGCTGTCTGGCGCGACTCACAGTGACGATCAGGGCAGATGAGGGACTCGCACAGATGCTGGAAGAAAATGCAATGGCATTGCAGCCAAGGAGCCTGTGAACGATAGTTTTCAATTGTCGGTTTCGTCCAGCATCTCGAGATGTGTCGCAGGGATTAGCGTGCCGCGAACAGGCCAAACAGTCCGCTCTTCTTCTTTGGCTGTTCTTCTGTTGGTTTCGGACCGGGCTCAGTCGAAGTCAACAGTCGAACCATGTCATTGATGCTGCGAGCCAGGCGGGACTTTGGAGCAAATTGACATAATGGCATTCCGTTATTGCGAGCACCCACCATCGTGGCGTAGTCGTTCGGAAGCTGCCAAAACACCTTGCGTCCGATGGTCTCCAACGCTTTGTTAAGACTAATGTCGTTATCCTCGAGCCCTGCACGATTTACGACAATCTCGACCTTCTCTTTAATCCCGGGGACCTGTTCCAGGAACTGCAATACCCGCACGACGTTTCTCAGGCATGACAGGTCCAGCTGAGTCACTAGAAGAACCTTATCGGAAACTTCCATGACTGACAGGTCCAGCCGCCCAAACGATTTTGTGACGTCCACAATGAGATGGGAAAATGTCGCTTTAAGCAGGGCCAGAATTCGACGCAAGTCGTCGGGTTTGATGGGCTCACCGGTTTCCAATTCCACAGGTCGTGGCAGAAGGTAGACGCCGCAATCATGTCGCGTTAATGAACGTTTCAACAGCCCGTAATCGAGTCGCGAAATGTTTTCGGAAACATCACGAATTGTGTATTCGGGAATGATGTCCAGCCAGACGTCTGCGTCACCCAATGTCAGATCAAGATCGATAATCACCGGTGAGTTGCCAGGATCCTGCGCAAGAGCCGCAGCGGTATTGACAACGAGTGCAGTGCTGCCAACCCCACCGCCGACACCTGCCACCGTAATAATCTGGCCAACGCGCACATTGCCGTCGCCGGCAGCACCGCCAACCGAAATTCGAATTCTGTCCAGTGCCGCGATGAAGTCATCCAGTTGCAGTGGCATGTTCAGGAATTCGCGAGCCCCATTCCGCATCACCTGCAGAATAAGGCTGCCTTCCTGTGAGGCACTAACCACCAGCACGGAGCAATTTGGAAGAGCTCTGGATACCTCGCCAACAAGCTGAACACCCTTCGCATGATTCGCATCGACATTGATCAACGCGATATCAGGCTGTGTTTGCTGAGCGACATCCATGAAGAACTCATATCGCGCGCATTCCGCCTCCAGCCACACGGTGTCAATTCCGAGCAACAACGACTTGAGCGAATTGCGTGTGCGCTCATCCGGATCGACGGTGGCAAGTCGCAGTACGCTTTTCATGGCATTTCTCGTTCACAATCAGAAAGTTCAGCGGGACAAATTAACGGTTGACGGTTCCTGAAATGTTTGATGGTGGACCTATCTCATGGTAGGCGAGATCAAACCGGGACTTCCGGAGCGGGAACTTCCACTGGAAGACTTTGGCCGGGCCGCGGCACCGCCTGAGTTTGACGACGGCTTGTCGTTGATGATGCGTGACGAGCTGACAGGGTTAGAATGAGTAGTCTTGTTGACAGACGGTGACTGTGGTGCAAGTTTGTCGCTGCCATTTGACATGCCGTATCCGTCTGGTACACATGAACCGCCGCTCTGTTGGCAGTCGGGGCATGAATTCTTCTGCAAACCGTGACGGCAATTCTGGCAGTTGCCGCCAGGAAGGCAATTCTGGCAGCCATTCTCACAATCCTCACCGAACTTTGGAACTTCGAGTAGACCCATTCCGAACAACTCTTTGTCGGTCGGTCCATCCGTGAACATCCCAGGACCCTGCTGTGGAAACTGGCTTGCAGGCGCTGGCGAGACATATTCTGGTGTGACCATGATAATGAGCTCACTCTCAGATTCACTGGACGCTTTGCGACTAAAAGCAGCTCCGATGTACGGGAGTTCCCCGAAGAAAGGAAGTTTCTGGCTGGTCGTGTTACGTTTTTGAGCGATCAGGCCGGCAATCACCAATGCTTCTCCGAAGTTCATTTCTACTTGCGTGTTTGCACTGTTCGTCTTGAAGGCGGAGACTGTGGTACCAGAGACGGTCACCGTGTTGGCGAAGTCCTGATCGCGAATAATTGTTTCGACCTCCAGACGAACACGGCCCGGCCCAACGATGTATGGAACGGCGTTCATCTGAATCCCGTATTCGCGGAACTGGAAACCAGTTGTACCAAGACCTGCTGGAATCGGCACAGGGGTTTCACCACCACTCAGGAAGTTCGCCGGGCGGCCGTTGTGGGTGACAAGCATTGGCGTTGCCTGTGATGTCAACATTCCCTCTTCCAGCATGGCCTGAATAAATCCCTGGAACACTGAGTTCGGGCGGGTGAACCCATACGTGATCGTTGATTCTGACAGGCCGCCGAGGGTTGCCGTGGTGCCGCCAGCGGTTGCGTTCAAGGCTGTCAGCGGAGTGATTGGGCCCGGCGTGCTGAGTAAATAGCTTTCAGGGCGAATCAATGAAAAGTTCATACCGGCGCGACGAAGTTTGGATCGTTGCACTTCCATCACGGTACATTTCATCAGAATTTGCTGGACACCGCCCTGCTTCATGTGATTCATGACATTCGCGTAAGACTGCCTCGCGATTTCTTCAATCTCATTGATATCTTCAGGCTGCGAGACCCAGCCTACCAATCGCACGGACTGATCGCTGATCTCTTCGACCGTGATAGTGTCGTTGGGGTAACTGCGACGTATTTGCGATTCCAGTAGGCGTACATCGCCGCGGACCAGGATTTCGAGGCTGTAGTTGCGACCGTGCTCATCCACCACACTGATGCTCGTAACACCAGGTGTAAGCGCATAGACGC
>JANOZG010000461.1:0-1817 GCA_031429275.1 Planctomycetota bacterium | reverse complement strand
CGACGCAACCCCAACTTTGCTGACGCCGAGCCTGAAGCGCTAGCTGATGTCCATTGATAGCATCGGCTTGCGCCTCAGGCTCAGTAGTGGGTGTTTTTCTTTCTTCCTGTCGCCCTACTCGTATCGCAACGCATCGATCGGGTCGAGCCGGCTGGCACGCCAGGCGGGATACAGTCCAAAGACCAGGCCGACTGCGGCGGCAAAGACCATGGCAACGATCCCCGCCGGTACCGAAACGACCACTGGCCAGTCGGCACCGCTGCTGATCGAATTGATGAGCTTGGTGATGCCGACGGACGCGGAAACTCCTACGGCCAGACCGATAGCCCCGCCAAAGCAACTGAGGACAACCGATTCAATCAAAAACTGAATCATGATATCCCGGCCACGCGCGCCAACGGCCATGCGAATGCCAATCTCACGAGTGCGTTCCGTTACTGAAACGAGCATGATGTTCATGATGCCCACGCCACCGACCAGGAGTGAGATACCGGCGATCGACGCCAGCAGTAGAGTCATGATTCCCGTAATCTGCCCGAAGAGTTCTGATAATTGCGCACTGGTCACCACCTCGAAGTCAGGCTTCTGGCCGAAGGCGATCTGATGCCGGTCCATCAGTAACTGTTGAATCTCCTGCTTCGCCGAATCAATCAGTTCCGGAGAACGCGCTCCAACAAGAATCGCGTTGACGTTGTTGAAGTTGGTTCCCTGCAATCGTTTTAAGACCGTCGTATAGGGCATCAGCATCACGTTATCCTGATCATCGCCGGTCAGCGAAGCCCCTTTTTTCCCAAGGACGCCAACGATTGTAAACGGAATGTTTCCAATTCTAAGCTGCTGACCAATCGGATTGTCCGCTGGAAATAACTCTCGCACGACCGTATGCCCCACGACGCAGACACAATTGCCGGCGCGTTCGTCACGTTCGGTGAAAAATCCGCCCGCTTCGATGTCCCAGGTGCGAACTCGCATGTAATCAACACCCACGCCCCACATTTCCTTGGGCTGCATGTTGGTGTTTCCTCGCACGACCGGTTTGACACCAAACACCAGCGGAGAAAAAGCCAGCACCGATTCGCATTCGCGACCGATCGCCTTGGCATCTTCGTCGGTCAGCGAGGGCAGGCTGCCGCTCTGCACGCCTCGCCGCTTTTCGAACGAAGGCTGCACGACGATGAAATTTGTTCCGATCGACTGCAGCTGATCCTGCAAAAGCTGCCCGGCACTGCTGCCAACGGAAACCATCGTCGTAACGGCGGAGATTCCGATCACAATGCCGAGGACCGTCAGCGTGGCACGCATCTTGTTTCGCAACAGTGCACGGATGGCGACGGCAATGGTCAGCAAAAAACTCATGGAGCCCCCGGAGGCTTGACGCCTGTAATCAGTTCGTCACCGGCTTTCAGATCACCGGAGACCACTTGCGTAAACTGATAGTCGCTGTCACCGATTTCAATATGAATAGCACGCAGCTTTCCGGTCAAAGCGTTTGATTGATCAGATGCCGGAGAATCGGCCGAGCTTGCGGATGACGATTTTTCGGTCGTTGCTGCTGGCGGATTGGCAAGTGTTTCCTGAATCCACACAATTCGTTTGCTGGATGCGATCGTCGCTGTTGCGATGTCATCGACAGGCGGAGTTTCAGAACTGGTGACCGTTTCGTCGTCAGGCTCCGGCGACAGATTCAGTTCCAGCAGTTTCTGATCCTGGTCACGGACGAGTGTCTTGTCGGGAAAATAACGCAGAGCGGCATTCGGAACCTTCAGGATTTCTTTGAGTTCCTTAATCTGGAAAGTCAGATTCGCTGTCATGCCGGG
>JANOZG010000460.1:0-8453 GCA_031429275.1 Planctomycetota bacterium | reverse complement strand
TGATGTCTATTCAATGCCAATTGTAAATCAGTCAGGCCAGGTTTTTGGTGCGGTTCAGTTGCTTCGCAGCAAGAGTGGCGTACGTCGACAAAGCCGCGAATACGTGGAGCTCAAACTTGCCGCAACCCGTGACGCATTGACGGGTGTTGCGAACCGAGGTCAATTGGAAACACAGCTTCGTCACATGATCGAGGACTTCCACGCTCAGGAAGGGACTCGGCACCTGAGTGTCATTTTTCTGGACGTCGATAAGTTTAAACGCATCAATGATACCTACGGCCATAAAGTCGGTGATCAAGTGCTGGTCGATCTGACGCGAACGTTGCAGAATGAGACCTATTCGTCGGAAGTCATCGGACGTTACGGCGGCGAAGAGTTTGTCATTCTGTGTCCGGACACCGATCTGGATTCTGCCGTTCGCCGCGCGGAACGACTGCGTCTTGCGATTGCCAAGAGTTCGATTGGTGGCATTTCCACGCTGAACGTCACTTCATCCTTTGGAGTTTCAACGGCTCATCTGGGCGACACAGTACATACAATCCTGGAGCGGGCAGACACTTGTCTGTATCGTGCCAAAGAAACCGGTCGAAATCGAACGTGCTGGGAAGCTGAGATCGTCGACGAAGATGCTCAAAAGAAAGCCAAGGAAGAAGAAGATCAGCCGCAATTTATTGCCAAAAATGGTCAGCTGGAGTTCCGGGAGCGCATTGAAGTCTCGACCTCGCTGGAGCTCACGGCGATGAAACTGCATGCTTTCATTCGGGAATTCAAGGTGGCGATTCTGAGTCAGGAAAACGCTCAGATGAAAATGCGCATCGGCAAACTTGGCTTTACACGCCGTTGGGGTAGTGTTACGGAACGTCAACCGTTGGAAATCGACGTTCAGTTCGAAACAACCCGCTCGGCCGAAGGCCCGGATTCAAAATCCAAAACGATGCGTTTGGTCTCGATTGTGGCCGTGCCGTTTGGCAAAGCGCCGGACGCTGAGACTTTTGCTCACCGCTGCGGGATTCTGATGCGTGAACTTCGTGCCTATCTGCTAGGTTCGTAAGACGATTCCGGCTGTCGTTCGAACGCAGGTGATTTATCGACGCGGTTCGGCCAGAATGACCTCAGTCTCTTTATCTTCGCCACCACGTTTGAAGTTAAGTTTCAACTTGTCGCCGGGCTTGGAGGTCATCAGGATTTCGATCAGAGTCTGATAGTCCTCAAGCGACGTATCATCGACTTTCACGACTACGTCACCGGTTTGCAGCCCACCAGCTTCGGCGGGCGATTTTTCACGCACGGACCGAATCACAATTCCCTCCGCCCCGGTCGCCGCAAGATCCGGCTGAATACCCAGAAACGGAGTGCGTGTTGCTTCACGCCGATTTCGAGACGGAGCGGCTACAAATGTCGGTGGCTTTTCGAGTTCGTCTATTCCTCGCAGCAACTGCTCAGAATAGTCGATCACTGAAACTGCGCCTTCGATATTCAGCGTTTCGAAATCGTCATCTGGAGTATGATAAATTGACGTCATGCCGGTGAAACAGAACATGACCGGAATCTGTTTCAAATAGAACGGCAAATGGTCGCTGCCGGCAAAAGCACCGTCGATGATTTTAATGTCAATCGGGGTAGACTCATCTGCCTTCATCGCGATGTCGCGAAATTCCTGTGCTGTACCGACACCGTTCACTTCAACAAGGTTGTTCTTGAGATTGCCGATCATGTCGAAGTTGATCATGGCAATTGTTTCTTCCAAAGGCACGGTCGGATGCTTTACATAATAGTTACTGCCAATCAACCCGCGTTCTTCACCGGAGAAACAGATAAAGACCATCCGGCGTTTTGGTTTTGGTCCTAATGCGATTCTGCGAGCCAGTTCAACAACCGCTGCTGTGCCTGATGCATTGTCGTCAGCGCCGTTATGAATCTCGCCCTGACGATTTGCGGGCGAGCGAGAACCATATCCGCCAAATCCAAGATGGTCGTAGTGACCACCGATAACAATCGTCTGATTAGAATGCGGTCCTTCGCCTTCAACAACACCAATCAGGTTGTAGGCAGTCACAGAATTGACGGCAAATTCCGTGGTCAGTTGGGCGTTCCAGCCATTTAACTCCTGAGATACTGGCTTCAAATTTGCATCGATCGATTGAGCGACTGCCTTCAAGCTGTTCAAAGTATTTCCATCTGAAGTTTTTAGCGGAGTGATCGCCAGAACCTTGTCCACGACCGATTGTTTCACGTGCACAAACGGAACAGATTCTCCGTCGTTACCGAAACTCGACGGCGTTGCCAGTTCATCGGTTTCGTTGGTAGAAGAACTGGAGTAGTCATTGACAAACAGCACAGCGGCAGCTTTGGCTTTCGTCAGTAATTCCAGCTTTCGATCAATGTATGCATTGGGACTGGTGGCCGTTCCCTTGAACGCTCCGCCATCATAGTTTTGCGGTTCACGTCGAATAATCACAACGACTTTGCCTTCGATATTGACGTCTGCAAAATCATCGTAGTGTTCTTCATCAGAGCTGATTGCGTATCCCAGAAAAACGATTCCCGCATTTGCTGAACCATTGGCTCCACGGCGAATCGGCTGGAATTCTGAGCCCAGATTTAAGAGCATTTCGGCTCCATCCGGCCCCGTGAGTTTCACCATCGTAGATTCGCTTACAGATATATCGCCCAGCGGCACTTCAAATGCCTGACGATACGAACCATCTGGCGTTGCTGGCAGCAAACCGAATTTTTGATACTCGGCGATAATTCGTTCCGCAGATCGTTCAATTCCTTTCGTTTCGACGCCGCGACCTTCCTGCTCGTCTGATGCAAAGAAGTGAATATCATCTCGAACTCGCGACACAACTGCCTCGCGACTGAACTCCTCGCCGGCTGATGCCTGACCTGAAACGCCAAGTAACAGAAGTAAGCCGGCCATCATTGAGCAACGCGAGGAGATTCGCATACCTTGTCCTTTGAGAATTGCGAGTTCTGACGAATGGGTCTCCAGACCCACTTCATGAAAACAAACTACATTATAAAACAGGACGGATCCGAAGACCCGTCCCGCGATCGATGGAGCATTCAGCTGGTGATGGATGCTAAAAGACCCACAGGTCTTTGTTCGGCATATTTAAGCACGCCAACACCAGAGTCATCCATTGAATGACTACTTGCCTGTCGCTGCTGCATACCGACGAGCGACTTCAGCCCAATTCACAACGTTCCAGAACGCTGTGATATAGTCCGGGCGGCGATTCTGATAGTGCAGATAGTAGGCATGTTCCCAGACATCCATTCCAAGGATCGGAGTTCGGCCTTCTGATATTGGAGTGTCCTGATTTGCTGTACTTTCCACAACGAGCGATCCGTCAGCTTTGACGCTCAACCATGCCCAACCGCTGCCAAAGCGAGTAGTACCGGCCTTTGCGAATTGTTCCTTGAATGCATCAAAGCTGCCGCACGCTGTTGTGATTGCTTTTTCAAGATCGCCAGTTGGAGCCCCACCGCCGGTCGGAGACATAACGGTCCAGAACAATGTGTGGTTCGCATGGCCGCCACCGTTGTTGCGAACAACCGTACGGATGGCTTCAGGCACAGCGTTCAGGTCTTTCAGCAGATCGTCGATTGGCTTGTCGGCCAGCGGAGATCCTTCCAGTGCTTTGTTAACGTTCGTAATGTATGCCTGATGATGCTTGCCGTGATGAATTTCCATCGTGCGTGCATCGATATGCGGTTCAAGCGCATTAAATGCATATGGCAGAGCGGGCAGTGTGTATGGCATTGTAAGTTGACTCCTTCTTTAGGACTTGTGGCTGCCGGAGGGCAGTGAACGACAACATCCTTGACGGCGCAGAGTTTCAGCAACACTTACTATAGAAACCGTCAGGCATGTGACCGCATTCTAGGCGCGCCCATGAACGGCTCAACCATTACCACCCTACCATTTGCACGAATCTTGGGGACTTCCCAACTTGCTGGTGCCTCGTCGAGGATCATCAAATCACATTTTTTCGTGAATTGGCGTGACGTAAACGGTGGATTTCTTTACACTAAAATCCCGCTGCCTTGCCATCCTCGCTGCCAAACCCTCGCCTAACGTGCACATTTCAGGAGATCTCAATGCTTGTTATTCCCGGTCGCTATGGAAAAGACAACTGCGATGGATATTCACGCCGAGCACTGCTGCGAGTTGGCAGTTCGGCTCTGGCGGGCTTGAGTCTACCGACGCTGCTGCAGAATTCTGCCCGCGGTGCGAATGAAATCAGCGACGAAGAAGCACGCTACGGAGGCAAGGGATTTGGTTCTGCAAAAAGTGTGATCATGCTTTATCTTCAGGGAGGTCCAAGTCACCTGGATCTTTGGGACCCGAAGACTGGGGTGCCGGATAATGTGAAAAGCATTTTCAATCCGATTGACACCACAATTCCCGGTGTGCAATTCACGGAACTCATGCCGAAACTTGCTCAGCAAATTCACCGCGCGACGCTGATTCGTTCACTGAGTTACACACCGATTGGATTGTTCAATCACACGGCCGCGATCTATCAGATGCTTACTGGCTACACGGCCGATAACGTGAGCCCCTCCGGTCAGCTTGAACCGCCAAGCCCCAAAGACTTTCCGAACTTTGGTTCCAACATCGTCAAGCTGAAGCCGCTTCAAAAACCAATGCTCCCGTTTGTGATGATGCCTCGCCCGCTGCAGGAAAGCAACGTCATCGGCAAGGCAGGCACTGCCGGATTCCTGGGGCGAGCGTACGACCCGTACTATTTGTATCCCGCTGGCGATGATATGGACATGGCGAAGATGGAACGGATCAGGGTTGATGACCTGACTCTGCGTCAGGACGTCCCGCTCGACCGTCTGCAACGTCGCGCATCTTTGCGTGATACGGTCAACGCCGGCATGAAAACGCTCGATCGGGCTGTCGATCAGTATGCTCTGAATGAATACTACGACAAGGCTTTGAGTCTCGTTTTGTCCGGTCAGGCTCGCGAAGCGTTTAATCTCAGCGCGGAATCTGATGCGTTGCGGGAAAAATACGGCAAGAACACCTTTGGTCAAAGCTGCCTGCTGGCTCGAAGACTCGTTGAAGCTGGCACTCGCGTGGTCGAAGTCAACTGGCCGAAAGTTGCAAACAGTGACAATCACTCGTGGGACGTTCACACGGGCCTTTCGACTCGCATGAAAACGCAGTCAGCTCCGATGCTTGACGCGGCATTGGCGACATTGCTGGAAGATCTCGACGAACGCGGTCTGTTGAAGGACACTCTGGTTGTGGCCGTTGGCGAATTCGGGCGCAGCCCAAAACGCGGCGTCAGTACTTCCGGTAACAGCAACAGCGACGATGGACGCGATCACTGGCCTTACTGCTACACGGGTGTTGTGGCCGGTGGCGGCATGAAACGCGGCTATGCTCACGGAAAATCGGACGAAACAGCTTCGGCTCCAGCTGAAAATCCCGTGCATCCAGGCGAGTTGCTGGCTTCTATCTATCATGCTGTCGGACTCTATCCGCGTCGCACGGTGTTCAACCACTTGAACCAACCACGCGAAATGGTGAAGTATGATGCCGCCATGGAACTGTTTGCGTAGAGTCTCCGGCCGCTCGCCTCACAACAATCCAGTCGCCTGTGACTCGTCGCAGGCGACTTTTTTATTCACAAGCCAACCTCGCAAGTTAAAGAATTACAAAAATGGCAGATCGGTTACTTGAAGGCAAAGTTGCACTCGTCACAGGAGCTGGACGCGGGCTCGGTCGAGCATTTGCGGAACATCTTGCATCACTCGGATGCAAAGTCGGCATCCACGGGATGCGAGAAAACGGTCCTGCAGAATATGGTGAAGGCACAACACTCACTGCGACGGCCGAAGAAATTGGAAAGTCGCATGGAGTCCAGACGTGCCGCGTACTGGGCGATCTGACCAATGCCGAGCAGGTTCAGGCCGTCGTCGGTGATGTTTGTTTTAAGCTTGGTCCAATCGATATTCTTGTGCACAACGCCGGTGGCGACATCGGAGCTGTTGGTGGCAAACCAAATCCAAACGACGCCGTGAACATTAAGCTTGAAGATATTCGCGCGGTGCTGGATCGTAATCTGTTGAGCACCATTCTAGTCTGCCAGGAAACCGCAAAGATTATGATGCCACGGAAGACCGGCAGAATCCTGACACTGAGTTCCATCTCAGCTTTCAAGGGTATTCCGAACAGTTCGATCTACGCCACCGCAAAAGCTGGCGTCGTTGAATATACTCGCTGTCTTGCCGAACAATTGCGAACACATAATATCAACGTCAACACGTTGGCCCCTGGCGATACTCGGACTGGTCGATTCCTTGGAACTCGCCAGGTTGACGAGGCACGCATGGCAACTGACGGAACGCTGGATCGCATCGGCATGGTTGATGAAGTCACCCGCGTTGTCGAATTCTTCGCTGGACCACTTGGTGCATTCGTCACTGGTCAGGTGCTGCGAGTTGATGGTGGCAGCCAGATCTGGCCCGCATGACATGGCGTCAATGTGAGAAAAAAAGGATGGCCGGGGTTGGAGGGTGAGTAGCCCGAAACCCCGGGGCTTCTTTCGCTCCGCTCAGTCCAGCCCCGGCCACCCGAGGAATCGCACTGTACCGGCAAGCTGACGCATGCCGCTCGCCCGCCTGCGTTTACCTCACCACAAAATTCACCATCCGCCCCGGCACGGCCACGACCTTCACGACCGTCTTGCCATCAAGATTCTTCAGCACAACTTCGTCCGCTCGAGCCGCTGCTTCCAGAGCAGCCGCGTCGGAATTCGCGGGCACGATAATCTTTGATCGCACTTTGCCGTTGACAGAAATCGGGATCTCGACAGTGTCTTCAACCAACAACGCCGGATCGTATCCAGGCCACGGTTCGTAGGACAACGTGCTGGAATTACCCAGTGCGTTCCACAGCTCTTCCGCGATATGCGGAGCAAACGGGCTGAGCAACTGTACAAATTTCGCGAGGACAGATTTGCTGCGTGTTTCCTGACCGGACATGAAGTTCGTGAACTCCATCATGCGGCTAATAGCCGTATTGAACGACAGGCGATCGATGTCATCCGTCACAGCCTTGATCGTCTTGTGAAGAATTCGAAGCTGATCTTCCGGCGGCGCACTGTCAACGACTCCGGGCAGCAGTGCGACTTCCTCCGCACGATCATCGATCATCATTCGCCAAACGCGGCCGAGAAATCGGTACACGCCTTCAACGCCCGACATCTGCCACGGCTTGGTTTGTTCGAGCGGCCCCATGAACATCTCGTACAGCCGCAACGAATCCGCGCCATACTGTTGCACGATGTCGTCTGGATTGATGACATTGCCACGAGACTTAGACATCTTCTCGGCCTTGCCGTTTTCATCAGGCTCACCAAGAATCATCCCCTGATTCACCAGCTTCTGAAACGGTTCCGGCGAGCTCACGTGCCCGCGATCGAACAGCACCTTGTGCCAGAAGCGTGAGTACAACAAATGCAGCACGGCGTGTTCCGCACCGCCGATGTAAAGATCGACCGGCAACCAGTATTTTTCCTTTGCAGGATCAATGAAGGTTTCTGAATTCTTGTTGTCGCAGAAACGCAGATAGTACCAGCAGCTTCCCGCCCATTGCGGCATGCTGTTGGTTTCTCGCTTGAGCTTCACGCCGTCGGTATCGGTCTTGAACAGCCATTCAGGTGTCGCCTTGGCGAGCATCGGTTCCGGCGTTCCTGTCGGTTTGAAGTCTTCCATGTGCGGATGCAGCACGGGAAGTGATCCCGCCGTGTCGGCTCGCATGAGTCCCGTGGGATTGCCATCGGCATCGAGTTCATGCCAGATCGGAAACGGCTCGCCCCAGTAGCGTTGGCGGCTGAACAGCCAGTCGCGCAGTCGATAGTTGACCGCCTCTTTGCCAAGACCTTTGGCAGCAAGATCTTGTGTGATTTGGGATTTGAAATCTGCTGTGGCGAGACCGTCGTATTTTCCGGAATTAACTGCAACACCAATTTCTGTGAATGCGACGTTATCGAGGTCGACCTGATGGCCGCTTCCTGACGCTGGCGCAACGACTTGTCGAATCTCGATCCCGAAAGTCGTTGCGAATTCGTAGTCACGCTCATCATGCGCCGGCACGGCCATGATCGCTCCGGTACCGTAACTGATGAGCACATAGTCAGCGATCCAGACCGGAACCTTCTCGCCGTTCACAGGATTGATCGCATAGCCGCCGGTGAAGACGCCGGTCTTTCCTTTCGCCAGGTCCGTTCGATCGAGATCACTCTTCAGCGATGCCTTGCGGATGTATTCTTCGACCTCCGATTTCTGTTCGTTCGTCGTGATCTGAGACACCAGCGGATGTTCGGGCGCGAGCACCATGTAGGTCACACCGAACAATGTATCCTGGCGAGTTGTGTAGACACGGATCGTGTCGGCGGCTGATTCCACTTTCCACTGTCCCTTCTCCC
>JANOZG010000459.1:0-17579 GCA_031429275.1 Planctomycetota bacterium | reverse complement strand
TCCGCCCCGCCAGCGTCGTGGAGCTGCCATCGGACGACACAACAACATGAACCCATTCGTTGACCGGTAAGGGAGATTTTGCGGAAATCGAAATCGCGTTTCCCGGCCAGAAGTGAATGAGTGACCACTTTAGACGGCCATCCTCAATCAGCAGTTCATAGCCGCGACTGGCCGCGTCGGTCCACGCGCGTGAGCGATGAAACACAACGGCACGTTCTTTGATATCCGGAGTCTTCAACCACAGCGAAACGGAAAAAGGTTCCTCACGCTTGAAGTTACCAAACGGCAGATCCACCGAATCGTCGCCTGTGAATTCGACCGCGTTGCCAGAATGCCCCGGAGCCAGCTTGTTTTCTCCGTGTAACACGGCTGGCTTGTCGGCAGCAACAGCATTTGCCAGCTTGCCGGCTTCGAGAGATTCGAATTGAAAGCGGCCGAGTTCCGGCAATGTCAACGCTTGTGATGTGTTGAGATCTCTTGCATTTAACCACGCAACAAATGCAGCATCACGATCCGTCTGGACCGAGATCATGGCAGCTTCAAGATCAGTGACTGCTTTCTGCAGCTCGCGAAGTTTTCCCTTCGACGACACGTCTGTCATGGTCAAAGCGGGTGTCGGTGGAGACGGCGTGAAGTACGAATACAGTCCCGCCTCGTCGATGTTCTGGAACATGGCAAAGAACTGGTAATACTCTTTGTGCGTCAGCGGATCGAACTTGTGATCATGGCAACGCGCACATTCGAATGTCAGCCCCAGGAATGTCGTCGAAAACGTCTGGACTCGATCACACACATATTCGACGCGATATTCTTCTTCGACGCTGCCGCCTTCTGCTTCCTGTTGGTTCAGTCGATTGAATGCTGTTGCCAGGATCTGTTCATCGGTCGGATTCGGAAGCAGATCCCCCGCTAGCTGCCATGTGATGAAGTCGTCGAACGGCATGTTTTCGTTGTACGCTTCGATCACCCAGTCACGCCACGGCCACATTTCCCACGGACGATCGACCTGAAATCCAAAACTGTCGGCGTAGCGGGCTGTGTCCAGCCAATCCACGGCCATCTTTTCGCCATACGTGGGTGACGCAAGCAGTCGATCGACGACTTTCTCAACAGCATCTGCTGACTGATCATCTATAAATTCGCCGACCTCTGCCGCAGTCGGTGGCAGGCCGGTAATATCAAAACTCAGGCGGCGGATGAGCGTATTTCGATTGGCTTCCGGCTGCCGTGTCAAGCCGCGTCCCGCAAGTCCAGCGGCAACGACTTCATCGATTCGAGGTCCGACGTCGCTCGCAGTGTGCGTTCCCAATGAGCCTCTTGAAAGAGCCTGGAAAGCCCAATGTCCCTCGTATTCTGCGCCTTGTTCGATCCAGGTTTGGAGCGTCTTGATTTCAGCCGGTGTCAGTTTCGTAAGCTTCGCCGCTGGCGGCGGCATTTGGTCATTCGGATCATCACTTAGAATCCGCCGCAATATTTCACTTTCGTCCGGCTTCGTCGGCACGATGGCATTCGCCGCCACGGCAACATCGCGCACGTCCAGACGCAGGTCTGCTTCACGTTTTGCGTTGTCAGGTCCGTGGCAGAAGAAACATTTGTCGGACAGGATGGGGCGTACATCGCGGTCGAAACGGATTTCGTCTTCGGCGATCGATATTGTGCCGCCAGCCAGAACGATCAGTTGCAGAGCATAAGCAACGGTTTGAAATGGACGTTTCATGAGACTAGGGTATGCTTGCAGGAAGATTGTAGGATGGGACTCCAGTCCCGTCCCGATGTGAAAATTGAGGACGGGGCTGGACGCCGGTTATAAAAGACCACCAATATAGAATTCAGAATCAGCAGGTGTGCAAAGTCAAGACAGCGTTTTTGAAGCAAGGACTTTTGGGGCAGAAAGATATTGGGCAGAAAAATTGCAGCCATCTTTTTGCCCAACATCTTTTTGCCCATAACAACGTTGTCGTACGATGATCAATCTCAGCACGGCGTCCGGGGATTGATTCTGTTCAAGCTAAAATCTCGTTGATCACTTTACCATGCACGTCCGTCAGTCGGAAATCCCGGCCTGCGTAGCGGAATGTCAGTTGTTCATGATCGAAGCCAAGAAAATGCAGCATTGTCGCGTGCAGGTCGTGAATGCTCACCGGATTTTCGGCGGCCTTGAAACCTATCTCATCCGTTGAACCATAAACCGTGCCGCCTTTGATGCCGCCGCCAGCCAGCCAGACGCTGAATCCCCAGTGATTGTGATCGCGGCCGTCCTGTGGTTTGCCGTCGCCAGACAATTCAACAGTTGGCGTGCGACCAAATTCGCCGCCCCACAGAATCAGTGTATCTTCGAACATTCCACGCTGCTTCAGATCCGTCATCAATGCAGCTATTGGGCCATCAATCTGGCCAGCCAGATTGCGATGAGCGGCAGCGATTCCTGCGTGGTTGTCCCATGGCTGACCAGCTCCATGCCAGAGCTGCACATACCGCACGCCGCGTTCCAGCAATCGTCGAGCGATCAGAGTCTGACGTCCGTGGACACCATCACCATACATCTGCTGAATATGCTGCGGCTCATAAGTCACATCAAACGCTTCCGCAGCGTCGCGCTGCATACGGAAAGCAAGCTCGAATGACTGAATTCTTGCATCCATCCGCGGGTCAAGTCGCCCATGGCGATGTTCCTCATTGAGTTTTGCCAACAGGTTCAACTGTCGACGTTGAGAATCCGTGGCGATCTGCGGATGTTCAATATTCTCGATCAAGCGGCTGAGTTCACGATGGTTCGAATCAATATAGGTGCCTTGATATGAACCCGGTAAAAATCCAGACTGCCAGTTTTCTGAATCTTTGATTGGCAAGCCACCGGGGCACATCGCAATAAAGCCCGGCAAGTTACGATTCTCGGTCCCAAGCCCGTACATAACCCAGGACCCCATGCTTGGACGCGGCTGAACGGAATCGCCGCAGTTCATCAGCATGAGCGAAGGTTCATGATTTGGCACTTGTGCGTACATCGATCGAATGACGGCGATGTCATCGATGTGCTCGGCAGTTTTGGAAAAAATCTCACTGACTTCGATGCCAGATTGACCATACTTTCTAAAGCGAAAAGGCGACGGCAACGCAGCCCCCGTTTTGCGTTCTGTCAGCAGATTCTCAGCCACCGTACGATTGGCAAAGCGAGTCAGTTGCGGCTTTGGATCAAACGTATCGACGTGTGATGGTCCGCCATTCAGGAAGAAATGAATGACTCTCTTTGCCTTTCCGGGAAAATGAGGTGATCGAATATTCTGCGGTCCGGATGCTGCGTCGGCAGTTGATTCCGTCGCAGCCAACACTCGCCCTTCGTCAGCCAGTATCCCCGCCAAACCGAGAGCGCCGACACCGAGCCCGGAACGCATCAGCATGTCGCGACGGTTTGTGCATTGCTGCGAAAACATGTTCATGTTTGACCTCCAGTATTCTCAATCCACAAACAAGAATTCATTCGAACACAACAGCACTTGAGCCAACTGCTCGAGCGGCATCAGATGTTGCGTTGTGTTTTGAGTATAATCCAATTCGGAATTCCAAACTTCTAAATTCGTCGTTTCTGCGACCACGGATTGCTCATGGATCTTGATTCGCCAGAAATGCTGGTCGCTGTTGAGCACATCACCGATATCGCAGACGAAATCAATCGTTTCACCCGCAGCCACTGCGACTGATTCAACATTCAGATCGACTGTCTTTTTATGCAAGCTTGTCGATTGCAACAGTCCGCGATTTGAACCGACGATAAACGTTCGAATGCCATCACCAGGTTCAGCCTCATGAACGACCTGTGATTCAATCCTGACAGTCATCGCACGCGGTGCGGTCCAGCGGCGAACGCTGGCGTGGTTGCGATCGTTGCCGGGATGTCCACCGGTTGCAGTCAGCTGAACCCAACCCAGTGCGGCATCAGGCCATGCGGCACCACCTTGCCATGCTGTTCCGGTAAAATGAGGCAACACGCTGAAACCGGAAACGCGCTGCGTGGGTTCGTCGTACAATCCAAGACCATAGGACCATTCCGCTGCTGTACGTGGCGGCGAGTTTTCTGGCAGCGTTTTCGCAGATTGCAGAAATACGGTCGCGTCTTCAAGCTGTTGCGGTGTCGGATTTCGCTGCAGGACCTGCTGATAAAGACGAGAGACAATCGACATAGAGTCAGGTTGCGGTTCGTCTTCGGTGGAAATAAGTTCAGATAGCTCGCGTGCCTGCTGGAGGCTCGATTCGTGATTCATCAAAAACAGTGCCTGCTGCGCTACCGTCGTATCACTGCGTTGCGGAATATGCAGATCCGGATTCGCAAAGTCGAACATCCGCAACGTGCCCGGCAGGAATTGACGATCAATTAGTCCGTATAAAGTCCGTCGCAGAGGAAACGGTGCCTTAAACAGATCAGTCGGCCTGCCACCGAGACTGCGGTCCAGCCGATTGGATACGGCCAGCATTGAATCTCGCATCTCTTCAAACGAAAGTCGATGGACATTCATCCGCCACAACAAGCGGTTACCGGGATCAGACTTTGTCGCGGCGGCAAATTTCGCTTCGTCAACCGGACCTGTCGATGCCTGGCGATAGGCACCGGATGTTACGATGAGTCGATGGAGTTTCTTCAGACTCCAGCCTTCATTGACAAACCAATCGGCCAGCCAATCCAGCAACTCGCTATGCGACGGCAAATCCGCTCGAGTGCCGAAGTCACCCGGCGTTGCAACCAATCCGTTTCCGAAGTGATGAGCCCAGACTCGATTAACGATGACACGCGCCGTGAGCGGGTTTTTCGGATCAATGATGGCTCTTGCAAGTTCGTAGCGGCCACTGCCGTGCTGAAACGGCTGCCGATCCGGACCGCTTAAGAGTTTGAGAAACTGCCGTGGCACTTCGTCGCCCTTTTGCGCCGAATTGCCTCGCTTGAAAATGCGAGGCGTCATCGGGATCTCTCGATCTTCCAGCACCACCGCGTAAGGCTGTGGAGTGGCGGCGTTAATCAGGTGGCGATCGACTTCTCCCTGAAGTTTCCAGAGTTCGTTACAGGCACCGGAATCGAGGTCGTATTCCGTATGCACCACCGGCTCATCCGGTACCACGCACGGAGAGCCGATGGCATACATGACCTGCCGAACTTCTTCCTCAGCCGCATCGTCCAGTCTCGTAGGTATTGCTGTGCCAGCGTCACTCGCGGCCTTCTGCAGAGCAATCCATTTTGCATCGATCTCTGCGAATAATGTCGTGTACCGATGAATCATGTCATCCCTCGTATCAGGGGGCGTATTAAACGCTGCTGCGACGATTGCATTTGCATTCTGCGGCAGCGTAAATGGTTCAGCTTTGCCGTCAGAAGCATGTTCAGATCGTTCCACGAAGGCATGCCATGCGGCGAAAACGGGGCCATTTTCACGTTTTTCTTTTGCCAGGAAATCCCGCCATCGGTGGACGAACGAAGGCAACAAATCGCTTGTCGCAAGGATCTGATCGAATCCTTCTTCCGGATACTTGCCCAATTCAAATTGAGCCTGCAGATAGTCGCCAATTCTGTGCCGAACTCTTTCTCCTGTCGTGCGGCGATGCTGCTGCAGAGTGCTGTTCAACTTTTCCAGCCGCGTATTCAACTCCTTCTGAAACGCATCATCTGCAGGCATTGACGTTGGCAGTGGCAACATACTTTCGCGACTACTGGCAAATACGCCATAGAGTGAATAGTAGTCAGCCGTAGGAATCGGATCGTACTTATGATCATGGCACCGCGCACAGCCGACGGTGAGTGACATCGTGCCGCGTGTCACCACATCGATTCGATCGTCGTAGATGTCTCTTTGCACGCCAAGGAATCGACGTCCCAGTGTCAGAAACCCCATCGCCGCAAGATCATGCTCGCTGCGATCCGAAACCTGGTCCGCAGCAATCTGCAGCATCAGAAATCGATCGTATGGCATGTCGGCATTGAACGCATTCACAACCCAATCTCGGTAAGACCAGGCGTGAATCCAGAAGCGTTCTTCGCGGGCGTAGACGTAGCCTTTTGTGTCAGAATACCGAGCCACATCCAGCCAGTGTCGAGCCCATTGTTCACCATGCGACGGCGAAGCCAGAAGACGATCGACAAGCTGTTCATACGCGTCGCTTGCATCATCCGCTGCAAACGCCGTAACTTCTTCCGCAGTCGGGGGCAATCCCGTTAATGAATACGACAACCGCCGAATCAGAGTGCGCCGATCCGCTGTTGGTGACGGATTCAATCCAGCGGCGATCAGCCGTTCTGCGATGAAATGATCGATTGGATTCTGGAGAAAGTTTTTTGGGATGCCGTGAGCCGATACGTCGACTGAGGGGATTGCAGGCTTTGCGATAGGTTGAAATGCCCAATGATTGGCCGCACGATCCTTGCTCGTGGACTGGATTATGGCCGATTCTTTCGGCCACTTTGCACCGGCCTGAACCCATTTTGTCAGAGCATCAGCGGCCGCCGCTGGAAGTTGGCCCTTCGGCGGCATCTGAATATCGCCCTGATAGCCGATGACTTGAATCAGCAGGCTGGAGTTCAGGTTCTTAGAGTTAATCGTTGCACCAGATTCACCGCCGAGCTGTAACCCGGCCGCAGTATCCAGACGCAAGCCGCCAGATTGTTTCTCTGAGCCGTGACATCCGATGCAATGTTCCGCCAGCACCGAGCGAACATAGTTTTCGAAATACGATTCGTCATCATCTGCGATCACAAAATGAGCGCTCGTCATGCATGCATACAGAGGCAGCAGCACAAACAGAAACAACCGTCGGGTCATGTCCGTAACTTTCTGTGCACAATTTGGCGGGATCGAAATGAGGCGGGCTATAAATCGGGAGAATTGATATTTCTTACACGGGCCCAGTGTATCGACTCACATCCCACTTCGCACGCGCGAAACAGATTCCGCCAATGTTTGGCGTGCAGCTACGAATTTGAGCGGGAGACAGCCGGATCAATAGGCCATTCCATGTGCAGGAAAACAAGAAGCAACGAATGGCCAGACAATTGAAAGCAGGACGATGAATCGCTGGTTTCGGCAAGATTTGTTACGTATTCCTCGATTTCCGCAATGAAAACTCAGCCAGACGAATGCAATCGCAGACCGTGCAATTAAGATGCGCGGCCTTCACTACACATTCTCTCACGGCCCACACGATTATGGATTCATCCCGCGGCGACCTTGCAATTCTGGCAGGTTCAGGAAACCCCGTCTTTGCAAAACGGATTGCCGATGCGCTTGGTGAAAAACTTGTGCCATGCGAAGCACAAATATTCAGCGAAGGCAACGTCTTCGTACGCATTCTCGAAAACGTACGAGGTCGGGACACATTCGTTATTCAGGGCGTTCATCGGCCGGTCAACGACAATTTTGTAGAACTGCTGTTTTGGGTCGATGCTCTGAAACGAGCCAGTGCATCGAAAATCACAGCCGTGATTCCATACTTCAGTTACGCGAAGGGCGACAAGAAGGACGAGCCTCGTGTTTCTATTCGAGCTCGCGTGTGCGCGGATGCCATTGAAGCCGCTGGTGCCGATCGCGTCTTAACGATGGATCTTCATAGCCCACAGATTCAGGGATTCTTCAGTGTTCCCGTGGACCATCTTTACGCTCGATCCGTCATTTGCGATCACATTAAGACGCTTAACATCCCGAACCTGGTCATTTGCAGCCCGGATGTCGGTTTTGCCAAGTCAGCATCGGCGTTCGCAAATCTTCTTCGCGTTCCTGTCGTAATCGGAAACAAGCAACGCAAGGACCATTCAGAAAAGGCTCAGGTGCTGGAAGTCATCGGCGATGTCAAAGGCTGCAATGTTTTGATGGTCGATGACTTCACGATCACTGGCGGTTCACTGGTCAGCATGGCAGACGTTTTGCAATCTCGGGGCGCAAGGGATATCTATGCGGCGGTTTCGCATGGCGTATTTTCCAAGGGGGCCGTCGCAAGAATCGAAGCCAGTTGCATCAAACGGCTGTACATCACCGATACGATCGAGCCAGCAGTGGAACCTCACGGTCCAAAAATTGAATGCATCTCCGTCGCACCATTGTTCGCTCAAGCCATTCGTTCGATTCACGATCGCACCAGTGTGAGCATGCTGTTTCCGGATGTGAAGGCGCTGTAATGACAACAAAACTCTCGCCAATGATGGAACGCTACATGGAGGTGAAGCGGGAGAATCCCGGCACCATATTGCTGTTTCGGATGGGGGATTTTTACGAACTGTTCTACGAAGACGCTCAGAACGCAGCCAAGGTGCTTGGTCTGACGCTGACCAGTCGCGACAAGACGTCGGAGAATCCAACTCCGATGGCTGGCTTTCCGTATCATCAGCTTGACGCTTATCTGCAAAAACTGATTCAGGCCGGATTCCGTGCGGCGATCTGCGATCAGGTGGAAGATCCCAAGAAGGCGAAAGGCCTCGTACGCCGTGAGGTCACTCGTGTTGTCACGCCCGGCACGCTCACTGACGATCAATTGCTCGATCCGCGACAGAGCAACTTTCTTGCCTGCGTTGCGCCTTCAAAGGCCAGCATTGGACTTGCGTGGCTGGAATTATCCACCGGCAGATTCTTGCTGACGGAACTTGAGCCATCACAACTACAGGACGAACTCGCTCGCATCAGCCCGGCCGAATGTCTGATCCCGGAAAGCGCTGCTCAGGACGGCAATCTGCAGATGCGACGAGCAGAACAGCAGCCAATGGTGTTTACCACACGGCCTGATTGGTGCTTCGCTCGTGAAGAAGCCAGGCGTTTGTTGAACGAACACTTCGGCACGAAGACACTGGAAGGTTTCGATATTGAAGACTCACCTGCCGTCACTGCTGCGGGTGCTCTCCTTGAATACGTCCGTGAAACGCAACGCACCGCATTGACTCATATTGTGCGGCTTGAAGCATGGCGGCGCAGTCGGCACATGATTATTGATGAAGCCACACGCCGCAGTCTGGAACTGGCTCAAACCCTGCGCGACGGCCGCCGCGACTTCACGCTACTCGGCGTCATGGACGAAACATGCACGCCGATGGGATCTCGCCTGCTCGCCGAATGGTTGTCCAGTCCACTGACAGACCTTGAACAGATCACTCAGCGACAGGATGCAATCGAAGAACTCGTCAATCAATTGTCCCTGCGAGATGACGTTCGCGAACTGCTGAAGGAAGTCTATGACCTGCAGCGACTGACGTCACGCATAGCCACTGGCCGATGTAGTCCACGCGATCTGGTTTGTCTCGCAGCGACGCTGGGGCAACTGCCGCGATTGCGAGCCAAACTGGCTGCGCGCAAGTCCAAACGACTTCAGACCCTTGAGTCACGGATTGAACTGTGTCCCGAGGCGCACGCAGCCATCATTGATGCAGTCGTGGATGAGCCGGCGCACAACATCTCTGACGGGGGCGTCATTCGTCCGGGATACAATTTGGAGCTTGACGAATTTCGTGATCTCATGCGTGGTGGACGTCAATGGATGGCGGCGTACCAGCAAAAAGAAATCGAACGTACGGGCATTTCGAATCTGAAGATCGGTTTCAACAAAGTCTTCGGATATTACCTGGAAGTCACAGCATCGCACAGCGCAAAGGTGCCGGCCGAGTATATTCGCAAGCAGACACTGAAAAATCAGGAACGGTACATCACACCGGAACTCAAGGAATACGAAGAGAAAGTCCTGCGAGCTGAAGACCGAGCCAAAGCTCTGGAGCAGGAATTGTTCGCATCGCTGCGAGACTACGTTGCCACCTTCGTTCCTTTGCTGCTGCGCACGGCTGATGCGATGGCGGAAATTGATGTCGTGGCTGCGTTAGGAACTTTGGCTGCCAACGCTGGCTATTGTCGACCACTGCTTACGGCCGAACCGATCATGGACATTCGGGAGGGGCGTCATCCGGTGCTCGATCGCCTGTTGCCGTCAGGTCAATTCGTGCCAAACGACGTGCGTCTGGGTTTGAAGGATATCGACGATGCTCAACGTGCGATTGGTCGCGTGCAAATCATTACCGGACCGAACATGGCGGGTAAAAGCACGTACATTCGACAGGCCGCGTTGATCACAATTATGGCGCAGATGGGTTCGTTTGTACCTGCGAAAGAGGCATTGATAGGAATCGCCGATCGTGTGTTTGCTCGCGTCGGAGCCAGCGACGAACTCGCACGCGGGCAAAGTACGTTCATGGTGGAAATGACGGAGACCGCTCGGATTCTGAATTCCGCCACAGATCGAAGTCTTGTGATTCTTGACGAAATCGGCCGCGGTACAAGCACCTACGACGGCATCTCACTGGCATGGGCGATCACCGAACATTTGCACGACGAAATTCAGTGCCGCACAATGTTCGCGACGCACTATCACGAACTGACGGACCTGACAACGACACTCAAGCACGCGGCGAATTGGAACGTAGCAGTGCAGGAGAGCAACGACGATGTTATCTTCCTGCACCGTATCGTCGAAGGTGCGGCTGGTCGCAGCTACGGCATCCACGTTGCCAAGATAGCAGGCGTGCCGCGCCACGTCACCGACCGAGCGGCCACGATCCTTGCAACGCTCGAAGACGATCACGTCACCGCCGAAGGCCGCCCCAAGGTACCACAACGCGAAACCACGAATCAACGTCGCCGCCAAAAGTCGCTGTTTGATTTACCGGAAGATCCATTGCTGAATGAAATCCGGCAACTGGAAGTCGACAATCTCTCTCCCATTCAGGCGCTGCAGGAACTCTATCGGCTCAGAAAGCAGCTCACGGATCGGAAGTAGTTTGTGCGGACGGCCCTCAGGCGCTAAAATTGACGTTGAAGTATACATCAGATCGTCAAACGCTAGAATTTGGCGGTTCTTTTCTGAAATTCAAACAATGGAGGTTTTTGTGAAAACTGTTACAGGATTACTGTTGGCCTTGAGTCTGGTTACTGGATTTTCAACACCGATCATGGCCGATGAGGCTCAAGAAGTCCCGGACACGTACAAAGTCCTATTTGAAACGTCTGGTGGGAATTTCACTGTCGAAGTTCATAGAGAATGGTCTCCGAATGGTGCTGATCGCTTCCATAAACTTGTCGAAAGCGGCTTTTATGATGACGCGCGTTTCTTCCGTGTCGTGCCAGCCTTTATGGTTCAGTGGGGGATCAACGGCGATCCGGAAATCCAGCAGAACTGGAAGGACGCAAAAATCAAAGATGATCGCGTTACAAAGTCGAATAAGCGTGGACTAATTACGTTTGCGACCAGTGGCAAGAACTCGCGAACCAGCCAGGTTTTTATCAACTACAAAGACAATGCGTTCCTTGACGGTCAGGGCTTTTCGCCGTTCGGACAGGTGGTGGAAGGCATGGACGTTGTCGATGCAATCAATGCACAATACGGGGAAGAGCCAGATCAAGGATTGATTCAGGCGAAAGGTAATGAGTACCTGAACAAGAGTTTTCCGAAACTGACATACATCAAGAAGGCAACTGTCGTAAAAGACGAGGCTAAAGACACTGCCAGAGCAAAAGCCAAAGACGAAAAGTCAGAACAGTCGAAGTAGTCCGGCGAATCAAGACATGAATCCCCTGCAATACAAGTGTAATTGACTACATTCCGAAAGACGCATGCCATGAGTGAAGCAACAGTCACTGGACAGGTTCATCTGATCGAACCGACCAAAAGTTTCGGTCAAAAAGGATTTCGCAAGCGCACAGTAGTGCTGGAACAGGCGAACGGGCGTTTTACGAATTACCTGCCGTTTGAATTCATCGCCGACAGTTGCGACATGGTGGATAATCTGGGCATTGGCGATACGATCAAGGTCACTTACCGATTGACTGGCCGTAAATGGCAACGTGATGAACAAAGTGAAGTCAAGTTCTTTCTCAGCGCGGAAGCGACGGAGTATGAACTCATCAAGGCCGGCGGTGGAGCAAAGTCTTCCCCTGCTTCAGCCGATGAAGCGGACTTCGGGCCGGAAGATGATTCCGCTCCATTCTGACAGTCGCATCTCCAGATTGCACTGTTTATTGACTATAAGCACTGGTGCAGAAGTGCTTGCACAAAACTTGTTTAACCGTCAGCCCCAGGCGTACGCGAAACAAAGACAACGAGTACGCCTGCGGCTGACTGTTAAACGAAGAAACTTCCGCACCGGTCATCCTAATTCCTTCAGAAACAAACAGGGAAAACAAGTTATGAAATTCGCGGGCTCACTTTGTACAGCGTTTATTGCAATTGCAGCAATTGTATGGATGTATTCTGGCACCAGCAACTTGCAGGCCTATTCTCCCGTCGTCACTGTCGATGAAGCTGCACCGGTCGAAGATAGTATGCACGAATTCATGGAATACGTTTTTCAGCCGACCTATGTCCGACTGAAAGCTACCATGTCCGCTGCGCCAGCGGACAACAAAGGCTGGAAAGCGATGAAATCAGATTCGCTCATTCTTGCGGAAAGCTGCAATCTGCTGTTTGTTCGTAAACCTGATACGCACGGCGACGATTGGACTAAACACGCCACGGCCGCGAAGACTGATGGTGCCGCCTTGTACAAAGCGGCACGAGAAAAAAACTTCGAAGCCGCAACCGCCGCTTACAAAACGATGTTGAACAACTGCAATGCCTGTCACAAGCAGTTTGAAGACGGCAAACACATTCTGCAGCCATAATCTGGAACTCAGCAGAAGAAGTACAAACGGAGTGAAACCCACGCGTGTCTTCGTGGCTTCGCAAATTGCCATGGACGATTCTGCTGGTCTGCGTCGCCATCACGGCGCTGGGACTGTGCGGTCTCGTTCGCGCTGACGAGTTGTACGGGCGGACGCAGCTCGTCGAAAAACAGATGATCTGGTTCTTCATGGCACTGCTCGCCATGTTGGCAGTGATGTTGGTACCGTATCGACTGTTGAGTCAACTGAGTCCGTGGCTGTTTGTGTTGTCGCTGGCGCTGTTGGCGATCACGCTGTTTATGCCACCGATCAATGGATCAAGACGGTGGATTCCCTTGGGGCTGTTCGACTTTCAGGCCAGCGAGCCTGCTCGTCTTGCCTACATCATGGCGCTGGCCGCATATCTAAGATACCGATCAAGTCAAAGAACGATCGCAGGGCTGATACCTCCTTTGCTGATGGCATTCTTTCCGATGCTGCTGATCATCCGTGAACCGGATCTTGACACGTCGCTGTTGTTCTTGCCTGTGTTGTACGCAATGCTGTTTGCCGCCGGCGCCCAAACTAAACACCTTGCTGTTGCCGGTCTGGCTGGCATCGTCTGCCTACCCTTGCTGTGGACTCAGATGAGTTCCGAGCAACGGTCTCGTATCGTTTCTGTCTTCACTCAGCGAGACGGCGGTTCTGCTCCAGCGGGCGATGGGTTCCATCTGCATCAATCCAAACAAGTTCTGGCACTTGGAGGATTCTGGGGCAGTCGCAACCAGCAGGAAATGCCTATTGATGATCTCACAGCATGGCAACTACCGGCATCCCGTACCGACTTTATTTTTGTGATGATCAGCGAGCGTTTTGGTTTTCCCGTCAGTGCCGGGCTCTTGTTTCTGTATTGCGTACTGATCTGGAAAGGAATTCAGATCGCTCGACAGACTCGTGAACCATTTGGCCGACTTGTGTGTGTTGGCATCATGACACTGATTGCAGTCCAGACGATCCTGAACGCCGGCATGACCGTCGGGCTGTTGCCGATTACCGGGACGACGTTGCCACTCTGCAGCTACGGCGGAAGCAGTCTGATTTCGACATATGCAGGCATCGGCTTGATTATGAATATCGCCATGCAACAGAGTTACAATGTTATTGGCGAGCCATTTATGTTCGCAAAAACACAGAGATCCATATAAGAATTGGTGCAGACTTTTCTTCGTTTATGAAAGGACTTATGCACCAGTGCTAAGATGGAATGCCGGAACAAAACATGGTGATCGCTCAACAAACTGACTACGTTGCGAACGTACGAAGTTCAACTCGAAACCAACAGCCTTGAGCGGCATCCCGCAGTAGCACATCACCGTGGTGAAGTTGAGCGAGATCACGGGCGATCGAAAGTCCAATGCCTGTCCCAGTTGAAGCTCGCAGGTCATTGTTCAGCCGGGTAAACGGACGAAAAACTTTTGATCGGTGCTCAATTGCGATACCGCAGCCTCGGTCGATGACATCGATCGACGCGCAATCCGAGGTGGTTTCGCACCGCACCAGCAGTGATTTCCCTTCGGCAGCATATCGCTCCACGTTGTTGATCAGATTCCCAAGGATTTGCTCGATAAAATCAGGATCGACGTTCAAAAGACTTTCCTTACCGGGATCTGCCAAAGGAATAATCTCAACAACTGGCACGATGCCGTGCTCCTTCAGCGATGGCGTAAACCGCTCAACAATCTGCTGCACAAGCATCGCAACATTCGTCGCACGCGGGTGGGGCTCCAGCGTCTTGCGTGTCTGGCGCGCAAATGTCAGAACGTTCCCGATCAGACGACTTAATCGCTGCGCCTCCGAAGTAATTACCGACAGTCTCTGCCGCGGCTTTGCGGCCACATCGGGCTCCGCATCGTCAAGGTCTCGTTCGAGCAATTCTGCGTACATGCGAATGTTTGTCAGCGGCGTCTTAAGTTCATGCGACACCTGGTTGACGAAGCTCACTTGCTGCGATGCTTCTCTGATGTCCCGGGAATAGTCGCGATACAAGAGCCACGCCAGAACAATAAGCGTCAGAGTGAATGCCGACAGTCCTGCGACCAGAGTCATGACAGCGCTGCGTCCGGTGCCTGCGTTGAGCTGATTGGCATCCACAAAACACTGCAGCCGCCAGGACGCCAAGGGGGCTGTGATTGGAATTTCACTGAAGGGCAACGCTGAAGCCGGAATCTCAGGCCCCCAGTTATACACGGTTTCGGAGGCCGCATTGATCACTCGAAAAGAAGTTGCAAGTTGATTTGTACGAGCTAACGCGGGATCGGATTCGGGAAGCACTTCAATCACATCTGCGATCCAGCGAGATCGTTCAAGCGCCGCCCCCACCAAATATCCACTCGGACGACGTTGCCAATAGACAAGATTCAAGCCGCGATCCCAATACCAGACAAACCAACCGCTGGTCGACTGAAAGCCGACGGTGCTGAGTGCTGCGGACTGCATTCCGGCAGGTTCATCTGCGTTTTGAGCTGTAGATTCCTGAAGTTCCATAGAAGCCCCACCGAGCGCAGGTTCATTCATCGCTGCGATCGACGGCGTCGGAGCCGTACGGGAAAAAACGCCCTGACTATCATCCAATTGCTCACGTTTTGCTCCCGGACCGGGACCTTCAATCCCAGACGTGGATTCCGCCAATGTCACGGCATTTTGCAGATCACGATCGGTAAACATCCTTGACGTTTGTCGCAGAAAGCTCTGCTCTGTGCCATTCAGTGGCGTCGCAGGATTCGGGTAAAGTAGTTCTCCGCTTGAGGATAACACGAAAAGTTGAGTGACCTCAGGCGTTGAGCGGACGCGTTCACGAAGCTGAGGAACCGAAACGTCGTCAATGGCGGTGATTTCCTGAAGCTGTCGTTCCGAATCAGAAAACCGACGGGCGATCAGACGATTGACATCCTGGAGTCGCTGCTCCATCACACCGCGAAAACGCTGTTCCGTGAGAGTCTTTTCATCGCGAGCCATGCGAAAGCCGAACCATGTCAGCAAACCAGTCGGCAGCAGCACGATCAGGACAATAAGAATTAACGACCGAAGCTTCATGCAATCGCGTTTCGTAAAGGGAGGACAGCTGAGAATGTCCGTCGTTCCCAAACGCATGTCAAGTACCGCGCATGAAAAAGCCCTCTGGACGGTAGACAATGTGCGGGGACAGAACGATGAAGAGAACTGGGGAATGCTTCAAGAATCTGGGTCGTCTTCTTGAAGCGAGTGTATTCTTCGTTCAACACTTGCCAATTTACCGTGCCAAAGGGCGGCTGGGTACTTCCTGCAAATGCACAAGTCGTGCCACTCGAAAAAATATCTCAACGCTATGCTCGTGATGCAAAAAGCCTGCAATATGCGGTTTTCGCCGAATCGTAGCGCCGAGATATGTTTCACACTTCGGCGCTGAGTCCCTGCTAATTCATTGAAGTTTCGGCGCTCAACGGGTAGAATCTGCCGAAAATGGGCGCCGAGATGTGCGCCGATGTTGATTTTTTCGGGTGATGAGACCGTGCCCTTCTTTCTCACGAATCCGCAATCTACACAACGCGACCTGCGGGGTCTTGTGGGAACTTTGACCGGCTTGATTGTTGTTTATTGCGTCGCTGTGTTGTGGTACGTAGCGACATTTCCAGATATTGGTATCCGTTGCCTGCTTCCAGATGGTCAACCCAACAAGAACGGTGGCATTGAGATTCACCAGTGGATTTCAGGTGTCGAAGGAGTGACCGGTCCACAGCCAAGTCCAGGGGATCAGCTCGTACGCCTCAATGGTCAGGAAATTGAGACCTTTCTCGATTTCGTTTCAGCCATGGGGAGTCTGCGTTTCGCCAAGGTGCCGCCAGGCGGGCAATTAGTTCCCGGATCTGATCCGGTGGAACTTAAGGTTCCGCCGTTGGTTGAGGTGAACAATCGAGATCCCTCGCGGCCTGCTGAACGCCTTGTAGAAGTTGTCTATCGAAACATTCGGTCTTCCAAGCCACTGTTGGAACACCGCATCTATGTGTCCGTGCGCCCGATCGCTGTCAGTGAAGTCTCGATTACGATTTTTTGGTTCGCGTGTCAGTTATCGATTTTGGCAGTGGCTCTGACGTCTTATTGGTACCGGCCGTTCGATGTTGTCTCGCAGAATTTCTGTCTGATGTGTTGCGCTTCGATGGGTGCGTTTGTTGGAGGTTTTCACTGGTGGGTTCTGGCAAGCAGTCCGTTGCTGAATATCCCGTTCATTCTTAGCGCGGCCACGCTGCCAGCTTTGGTACTCAACTTCTTCCTTGTGTTCCCACGGGAACCAGACTTTCTCCGCGCGCGGCCGCTTCTGGTTCAATTTGGAATCCTCACACCTGCAGCAATATCTACAGCTCTGCTTGTTGTTATTTATTGGGCCGGTTGGAGTCTGAATGGCAGCGCCGCGAGCGGCGATATGAATGTGCTGCAGAAACTCGCCGTTTTGACTCAAATTGTGTTTCGTGGACATGCGTCTGGAATCGATCTGGTCAAACATTCGACCGCATTGTTGCATGTTCTTCGAACGACGATATTTGCATCGATTGGTCTGGCCTGCGTCTATTTTCTGATCATCGTCCTGAAACTTGTCAAGGGCTGGTTCACAATTCAGGCGTTGCGAGAGCGTGAACAGACAAATACAATTTTGGGGGCGGCGCTGCTGTCTACGCTTCCAATCGGCTACACGATCTATCTGGCTGTTTTTCAAAAGGTTGAGTTTGCTCTTGGGCGTGGGCAGATTCCGATGTTCCTTGCCAGTATGTTGTTCATGGCGGCATATTCACATGGCATGTTTCGCCATCGACTGATGTTGGCTGAAGATCCTGAGGACAAGGGGCGTCGGTATATCCTGATGTCATTACTTGTGTCAGGCAGCTTTGCTACTTTGTTGGCTCTCGG
>JANOZG010000458.1:0-30138 GCA_031429275.1 Planctomycetota bacterium | reverse complement strand
CGCCAAACAGAAGTTCACTGAATTCATTCATTACATAGCCATCAATGACGAGCCGAACACGTGTGCCCTTCCCTGCTGCCAGAATATGGATCTCCGGGTGAGTG
The DNA here is from genome assembly GCA_031429275.1 of Planctomycetota bacterium. Classification (GTDB taxonomy): domain Bacteria; phylum Planctomycetota; class Planctomycetia; order Planctomycetales; family Planctomycetaceae; genus SXXK01. Next base: position 30,034 of record JANOZG010000458.1, on the reverse strand, counting down.
AGTTCAAACTCCGGCGAATGCAATTCACCTTTGAGCTTTGGTGACAGGCTGGCGGAGCTGATAGTGGCGTCACTGTCAGGGGTGCTGCCACCGCCACTCCAGCTAATTGCGGTCTCCCAGTTGCGTGAAACATGTGGAGGATTTGTCTCACCGCCAAAGCCTCCACCGCCAAAGCCTCCACCATGACTTATAAGAACGTCGCTATCGCTACCAACAGAACCAGTCTTGTGCGGCTCATATAAAGCGGCACGAATAACCCGCCCAACGCCTCCTGTTGTGCCTCCGAAATCGTAGAACGCTGCACCAAAAGCATTCCAGTCAGCAGGCAATCCGCCTCGCAAGTCAGCAAACGTCAACGTCTTTGACTTGCGATCCTCATCAGCAACATTCCATATCGAGGATCGAATTGCCTGGTCGACAATCCCGAACGCTGCGACGCGAGTGTTGAGCCAATCCTGAACGGCATCAGAGTCTGATTTCTCTGCTGGTTTTTGAACCACGTTTGCCAACAGAGCCAACGGATTCGAAAGGTCTTTAGACTTTGGATCTAACAACATTTCCTTCAGTCTCGCCACTCGATCATCGGTAATCAGATCATCGTCGCCTCCCGCCTGCTCGCCCATGGCCCGCAAGAGCAGCTTTTCACGGACATCAACACGGATTTGTTCCATACCGGCGTTCAATGCGGTTGAAGCATTTGTCCGTTCTGCCCTCAACTGATCCAGCAGCTTGTTCGTCGCACCATGCGAATCAATCCACTCCACGCGTCGTCGGGAGCTCTGCAAGAATCCAGACAGCGCGTAATAGTCGTCCGCCGTGATCGCATCAAACTTGTGATCATGGCACCGCGCACACGCGATGGTGAGGCCGAGAAAAGTTTTGCCGAAGACGTCGATTTGATTGTCGATGCGCGACGCTTCTTCACCTTTCACATCGACGGGCGCGTGTTTGTCTTCGCAGAGATACCAGAATCCTGTGGCGATGATCGATTCGTTGAACCCCAATTCCGGATTGCGGCGAGGCTCCGGCATCAGGTCGCCGGCGATATGTTCTTGGACGAATTTGTCGTACGGAACGTCAGCGTTGATCGCTCGAATGACATAGTCGCGATATCGCCATGCGTACGGTAGTGGAAAATCAAACTCATGGCCGAGCGTTTCGGCGTATCGTACCAGATCCAGCCAGTGTCTTCCCCATCGCTCGCCGTATTGTGGTGATGCGAGCAACTCATCGACGACCCTTTCTATGGCGACCGGCGTATCGGCCGGATCGTTAAAGAACCGATCCTGTTGCTCGATCGTTGGTGGCAATCCGATGAGGTCGAAATACAGACGCCGCAACAGGACTCGACGATCCGCATCCGGAGCCGGAGCGATTCCCGCCTCTTCCATCTTCGCCAGCAGAAAGCGATCGATGTCACTCGCAGGCCAGTCGGCTTGCTTCACTTCAGGCACCGTCGGACGTTCGATCTTCTTCCATGCCCAGTGCGCGGCGATACGTTCCTGCAGTGGAAATGCGGCTTTCGGTTTCGCTGCTGGTTCCGGAGTGTCACCTTCTGGCCAGACGGCACCATCGGCGATCCATTGTGTAAAGATTTCGATTTCTTCATCCGGCATGCGACTGCGAGGCGGCATTTCGAAGCCTTCGTAGCGCACGGCCTGAATGAGCAAACTTTCGTCCGGCTTCTCAGGCACAATCGCCGCACCGGATTCGCCACCCGCCAGCATCGCAGCGCGAGAACTGAGTTTCAGATCGCCCTTTGCTTCGCTGTCCGGTCCGTGACATTCGAAGCAGCGAGATTCCAATAGCGGCAGAACTTTCTCACGAAAGAATGTTTCTTTGGCTCCGGCGTCATCCTTCCCTGCGGGCTCATCAACGGCAGCCGCGACTGTCTGCGGGCGCTCAGCCACAGACAACCAAATGAGTAGAACTCCACAGGCGCATAGGGGGAAAAAGTACTGAAGGCTTCGACGTGGGAGCATTATTAGAACCTGCTCAAAAGGCGGGTGGAGTTTTAGAACACGTGGACTGAGCATTGTCGCGTTGCGGTGGGGGTAATTGCAATGGTGCCCAAATTCATGCGGCTTTGATGCTGGGATTGACCCAAACGGCGATTTCCAGCAAGATCCGCAACTTCAATCTCATCGGCGGCGGAAACTGCCGAAAAACTCATCGTCTCTCATATCTCAAAAGAGCCAGAATCCCGCATTTTGCCGCGGTTTTCGCTCATATTGGCTTACGTGCGTTCATGACCAGTGCCCCAAAACCGGACCGCTTCAAACTCGCTCGACTTGAAAAGCTCGAGAAAATTCAGTCCCTCGGACAAGATCCCTGGGGCCAGCGTTTCGACAATCACGAGGGAATTGCCAGCGTTCGAGAACGCTGTCCTGCCGAATCCGGAATTGATGGCGAAACCGTACGCATTGCAGGGCGTATTCGAGGCCGCCGCAAAGCCGGCAAATTGCGATTTGTCGACCTGCAGGATCAAACCGGTCGAATTCAGTTGCTGTTTTCGCGCGGCGAACTGACGGAAGCTCAATGGGAACTGATGAGCGCGCTGGATGATGGGGACATCATTGGCATCGACGGCATTCTGCGACTGACAAACACGGGTGAAAAATCGGTGTTCGTGCGAGAACTGACGGTGCTGTGCAAATCGCTCACGCAGCCGCCGGAGAAATTCCACGGCCTGAAGGACGAAGAAACGCTCGTCCGCCAGCGATATCTGGATCTGATTTATACAGACGGCGTGCTGGATCGCATGCTGCAACGGTCGACGATCATCGATTCCATTCGTCAGACCTTGCGTGGTCAGAAATTCTACGAAGTTGAAACGCCAGTGCTGCACGCGGTCGCTGGTGGAGCCGCCGCGCGTCCGTTTGTAACACATCACAACGCGCTGGACATGGAGCTGTTTCTTCGCATCGCGTTGGAGCTGCATCTGAAGCGATTGATGGTGGGCGGCATTGAACGCGTCTACGAAATCGGTCGCGTATTCCGCAACGAAGGCGTCGATGCGACTCATAATCCTGAATTCACGATGATTGAGATCTATCAGGCGTACGGCAACTACGAATCCATGATGGATCTGACGGAGCAAATTGTCACGAACGCAGCCAAGGCTATCGGCGATACGCTGCAATTACCATGGGGCGAAGACGGCGACACAATTGATTTGACCGCACCGTGGCCTCGTAAGAAATACGCAGACCTGTTTCGCGAACACGCTGGCTGCGATATGCAGGATACTGCAGCGGTGGCCGTTGTTGCTAAGAAGTTCGGCATCGAAACAAACGGCGTACATCCCGATGTGATCGTGAACGAAGTCTTTGAAAAGATAGTCGAAGATCATCTGCAGGGTCCGGTATTTGTCATCGACTATCCGGCATCCATCTGTCCATTGACCAAACGCAGCCAGTCGAATCCGGATATCGCCGAACGCTTCGAGCTGTACATTCGCGGCATGGAACTGGCGAATGCCTACACAGAATTAAATGATCCGCGGCTGCAGGAAGAACTCTTCCGCACGCAGTTGGCAGGCATGTCGGCTGAGGATTCCATGGCAAAAATGGATCATGATTTTGTGAAAGCGCTAAAAGTTGGCATGCCGCCAGCCGGTGGCCTTGGAATTGGAATCGATCGACTGGTGATGTTGTTGACCAACAGCCGTGCGATCAAGGATGTGATCTTCTTCCCGTTGACTCGGCATGAAGATGCCGACGTTGTTCCGCCTGGAACAAAAAAGACGGAACCTGCTGTTACATAATTTGAGATTTGAAATCTGAGATATCAAATCTTTTGTCCCGCAATGGAGTGCGTTCGATGTACAAATTACTGCTGTGTGTTCGATATCTGCGAACGCGCTACATTGCGCTCGCCAGTATCATCAGCGTGATGCTGGGCGTGGCCACGATGATCGTCGTCAACAGCGTGATGGCTGGTTTCACGACAGAGATGCGTGACCGTCTGCACAATTTTCTGTCGGACATCGTCATCGAATCTCGTTCGATGGAAGGTATCGCAGACACCGATCGACAGTTGGCCGCGGTGGAAGCAGCGGCGGGCGAGTACATTGCGGCTATGACGCCTACGATTGATATCGAAGGCATGATCATGTTTCGCGATCCCTACAATGATAACACCATCACAACCCGCGTGATGATTCAGGGCATCGATCCGGAAACGCGAGGCCTTGTTGGTCCACTTCAATCTTATATGGCCAGCTACAGCCCGGAAATTGAAGACGGTGTTGTGGTACAGGAAGCAGAACGCAGTCGCAATATCCCGCTGAGTTGGGAGCTGACGAAATCCGCTGCCGCATACCGCGAACAGATGAAGCAGCAGGAAGCCATGCAGATTGCTGGTGCATTTCAGGACGAACGGCCGCCGGTAAAACACGCAACAGACGAAAAAAGCCACGATGTAGCAGCACCTGAATTCGACGGGGCAGCACCAGCCAATGAAAATGCGACGAATGAGCCTGATCCATTGGAGCAGAATGTTTTCCTGAATGACCCAGTTTACAGTCAGCCTGAGTCAAAAATTGAAACGGCACCTTTTCCTGCACGTGTGTATCTGGGTGAAGGCATCGTTAGCTTTCAGGCGCAGGATCCTGAAACTCGCAAGCTCCATAAAGTCATGCTTGTGCGTCCGGGCGACGATATTATTTTGAGCACCGTGACGGTCGGTCGACCACCGGAAATCGTCAAAATGAATGCCACGGTAGTGGATACATTTCGCAGCGGCATGAACGAATATGACACTAGTATTGTGCTGATGAATATCAAGGAGCTGCAAAAGAATCGCGGCATGCATCTGGACAATGCCACCACGTCAATTCACATTCGTCTGAAAAACTACGATGACGCTCCCAAAGCCATCGCCGCTTTGCAGGGAGCATTTCCTCCAGGCACTGTGACCATCAAGACATGGGAAGAAAAGCAAGGCATGTTGCTGTCGGCCGTCGAAATGGAAACATCCATTCTGAACGTGCTGCTGTTCCTGATCATCACGGTGGCAGGATTCGGTATCCTCGCGATCTTTTACATGATCGTTGTGGAAAAAACTCGCGACATCGGAATCCTGAAATCACTGGGTGCCAGTTCCAGCGGAGTCATGTCGATCTTTCTGTATTACGGCCTGGCCCTTGGCATCGTCGGCAGTTCTGCTGGCGTAGTGATGGGCCTGCTGTTTGTGAAATACATCAACCCGATCGAAGATGGTCTGAGCTGGGTGACCGGACGGAAAGTCTTCGACGAAAAGATTTACGAGTTCTTCGAGATCCCAACCTATGTGAGTCCTTACATGGTGTTTTGGGTGGCGACGGGAGCCATCGCGATCGCTGTTCTTGCCAGTATTCTTCCCGCTCGACGCGCCGCTCGTCTGCATCCTGTGCGCGCGTTGAGGTTTGAATGAGACGAACGCAGGACGGGACTCCAGTCCCGTCCTGAATTGCTTATGCCGGGACGGGTCAGGAGACCCGTCCTACAGCAAAACTCTGGTTCTCAAACTGAAACTGGACTAATGAAATGGTGTCTTCCGCCAACGCTGCATACACCTGACTTTATCGAATACCATTTTGAAAACTAACCGCCATGGCCGAGACAATTAAAATGAATAAGCCACTGATTTCCGCCGAGGCGATTTCGAAGTCGTATTTCAAAGGTCAGCATCAGATTCCCGTCCTGCAGGGCGCGGGATTGAAGGCGAATCGCGGCGACTTTATTTCCGTGATCGGACAAAGCGGTTCGGGAAAAAGTACGCTGCTGCATGTGATCGGACTGCTGGATTCGCCAGACATCGGCGAAGTCATGCTGGATGGCAATCGCATCGATAATTTGAACCAGCAGGCACGCGACCAGTTGCGGAATCACGTCTTCGGGTTTATTTTCCAGTTCTATCATCTGCTGCCGGAACTATCGCTGCTCGAAAACGTCATGACGCCGCTGATGATCCGGCATTCCATCTTCAGCTACTGGGCGAAACGCAAAGAAATCCGCGATGCTGCGATGGACATCATCAATCAGGTTGGCCTTGGCCATCGGATCAAGCATCGACCGTCAGAACTGTCTGGCGGCGAAATGCAGCGTGGTGCGATTGCCCGCGCGTTAGTTGGCAAGCCCGAGATTCTGCTTGCTGATGAACCAACCGGCAATCTGGATGCTGTCACAGGCGGTGGCATCATGGAACTTCTGAATTCTCTCAACGAAAATCAGAAGCTGACAATCGTGATGGTCACGCACGACGAAGCCATCGCCGCTCAGGCCCACCGCACTGTTCGCCTCGCTGGAGGTCGTATCCAGGTACTGGCTCGAGAAGACGCGGCGTAGATGCTTACGGTCTGGCAAACCGGAGTGTTACGACACGGTAAAATCAACCGGAGCACTCCATAAATCCTGTTAGCTGGAAGCGCTAAAAGCCCGAATCCAGACACGGTAAGTTCCCGCCGACAATACTGTCGTCGTCCGGAAGGATGAAAGTGTCAGACCGGAAAGTTGAATGACTGCGGCTTGCGGCACATCCATGCGATTGACGTGCAACATGTACCTTGGCACACCGTCAATGTTTGACCATGAAAACAAGGTAAGCTCGTCTAAACCGGTGACAGGAGTTGGTACGTTTGGTCGGCCGATTGGCTCCGCAGCAATTCAAGTGTATCCACCACGACGCGTGATGCTAGCTGTTCGCATCTGTTGTGCAAGTAATTAGTTACCAAGCCGGACTTAGCAGCGAATTTGATTCTTGGCTCTGTTGATTTTCGTTAACGTGCCGGAACTCGCTGTGTTTCATCGGGCCTGCCTCGCTCAGTCTTTCACCGCAGCACATTATTGCTCGGGCAGCAGTTTGTCGAAACCGCTCATGCCACCGTTGCGAGCGATGTACAGCAGGACGCGAGCGACCAGCGTGGCATTGTCGTCGTAGCATTCGCAGCGATGGCAGATCCGTAAGCTACCGCCTGCGGCCAGACTCTCTCGCCATCCTTCGGGCATTCGACAAGCAAAGCTTTTTCCACGCACAACAATCAATGGACGAATCAGCGGATTGCCCATGCCGTCGAGCCAGCTCAACGGGCACTCCTTTGGTCGAAAACAATCATTCTGACTGACCAGGACTGTGGCCGTTGGAATCAGCAGCCTCACGTTGAGCTGACTGGCGTACTGCGCGACGTCCAACAGACCCAGGCGAATCGTTTTCTCTGCGTGACTGTAGGTATGATTTCCCTGTTCACCCGGAACAATCACAACGGATCGCGCCCCCAGATCAGCAGCGATGTCAATCGAACGTCGCGCGTCGCGAGTGGCAGCGTCGTACGACATGCCAAGCGAGCCGGTAAATCCGCCCGCGAATCCAAGGCAGCTTACCTTAATGCCAGCATCGGCGAGTATGTCGTGAATGACATGTTCACCAATGAAATAAATCTGCTGTCGGCGCACGCAGACGTATCGGATGCCGCGTCGATTGAGTTCTGTTGCTTCTGCAATCAGTTCCTGACCCGTCCTGGAATGCAGTGGGTAGGCGACTGCAATACGTGACACTAGAGGCAGGCACGTCGACGCCGGATCGTCTTCCAGAAACACATCCATGTCAGTTTTGCCGCTTCCGTCGATGGAGGTATTCACAACACATTGTATCGCCGTCCATGAATTCAGGATTTGGATTCTGACCTGATTCTGAATTCGAATTTACAACCGACGAACACACTCTGCCAGAATGGGTATCCATAACCACAAACCGCACTCACTGTTTTATCTGACGTTCGATAAGGAGGCGTAGTGTGATCTCATGGGAGTCCGCTGTAAACCGTATCTGCCACTAATCGGGCCATGTATTTTCAGCCTTGCTTAAGACTGACGAATCTGGGCATAGCCAGCTTGACATTCAGAAAAAATCATATCCGTGTCGGGACGGATATTTCACTCCGGTCATTCTTAAGTTGACAACACCACAGTTGCATTTCTGCGGCGAGGTTAAATCCCATGCTTAGGTAGAAAGCAGTGGCTGGAGCATTCGCAGCATCTGAAAATGCTTTGACAGGTGGAACAACAGAGGCACTCTCGCTTGCCATGTCGCGGACGCTTTGGTGCCGCAGTCGCATCTGCTCGATCAGCCACGACGCAAGCCCTCTGCGCCGAAACTCACGAACGACACCGATGTATTCCAGGCTGAGGTATGATTCGACATCGCACTTCTTCTGGATTTCCGTGGCAGGGTTTGTTGCCATGGATGCTACGCAACACAATATGCCGACGATTTTCCCTTGCGTGCGACACGTGAAAACACTGGCATGGATTGCCTGCCACTTCCTCAGCAACTCATATGCCTGCGGTCGCGGCTGATTCAGTAAGTCATCGCTGCTTCTCAGAATTGCATCCAACACAGTTTGCACTTCACGAACGTCATCGGCTTCGGCATTCGCGATGTCTAACCGGCGAATAGTGCGATCGCCGTGACGCAACTCAACTGGCGTGTCTTGATTTTGCAAGTCGGCTCGCTGAGCAGCAAAACCCAGCGAAGCTGACAGTTCCCACTGCAGGATTCTTGCCGCCGGCACGAAGCGTTGTTCTGCAAGTAGACGAAGAAAAATCGCGTCGACACTTGAATCCTGCTGCAGAAGATTTATCTGCCGAAATCCGTCCTCGACAAAGCGTTGTACGATACGATTCAACAACGTGTCATAAAGTCGGCAGCGGACGTGGTCGTTCGCGTCGAAAAAAACAACGGGCGGAAAAATCGCGACGGTCGAGCAAGGTTCTCTGGAATAGCCCATCGCTGCGCAAGGACGACCGTCGTGGAGCAGGACAATGCCGGGAAAGTATGAGGACGCCTCAGAGGATTCAGACTGAGGGCAATTGACCTCAGCTTCAAGGTCGATCGCCGCATGCTGCATCAGCTTCGAAAGATCGTGGGCAAGGCAATCTGTCTCATGAAATGAGAAGCGATTCAATTGCTGCCCCTCGAAGCCAACGCACGCGACTTCCGCAACACTTACTGTGTGACAAGTTCACTTTCAACGCTTGAGCGTTGACGCTTCAATTTCATGTCCACGCTGACAACGTTGACGACGTGAAAATCAGATCGAGGAGCGGTTGACTCTTTTTCTTCGCGTGTGATCGAGACAACCCAGCGGGCAAGACCAAAAGGAACATCTTTCGAAACCCAGTATTCGCCTTCGTTGGTGGATCTGCTTTCGGCACGCTCCATCACCAACTTGCCCTTCAGTTGTTTTGCTGTGATCGGTGGCCCCTGCAGAGTCACTTCTGGCTGTGCGTTTGTCGCGATGACCTCGGGATTGTCATAATTTGTCAGCAGAGAAATGGTTGGGTAAATTCGCAACGCTGGCGTCTTAATTTCCTTGACAGCTTCTTCACCCAAGCGACGAAATCCACGAACGATCGGCAGCATGTCATTTGGAACGTTATCTGCGTCGACAGGCTCGCCGTTGATTTTGCTTTCGGGAACCAGCACCTTATAAATTCTGGCACCAACGGGGCCAGGGTCGATACCAGCTGCACCGGCTTTTCCCGTAAGTGTCTTGATTTCGATCCAGCGACACGGCTGAACTTTGCCTTCGTACTCAGCATCTTCGCTGCCTACAGATTTGATGCTCAGCTCACACGTCCATGTCAGAGGTTCCTGATCATCCGGCCCCGTAGCCTGAGTCAGAGTGCCTTCGTATTCGACAGCCATCCCGTCCTCTGGCAAATTAAAGATCAAGCCCTGGGCTTTTGCCGACGAAGTCACAATAAACGACATCGCGACGAGTGTCACAGCAATGGCCAGACGATTCAGTTGCAACATAAATCCAATGCCTTCCAGAGATCCCACGTTACCAATTAATAAGCCAACAACCAACCGAAACGCGATCCAGCGACCGCAGATCGTATTGCTATTCTGCAAGAGTGTCTCAAACTCAGCATTCCGGATGCAAGTGGAATCGGCTCAGCACTCCGGAAACGTGCGTTCAGGGCCGGAATTTGCGGATCAGGGAAGAAAAACCACGCTCCGGACGAGTCGTAATTCGGCAACGGGTTCGTTTGCTGACGTCGCCGCCGGTCTGCTATGACTCGGGAAAAGCGATACAAATTGGCAGGATGCGGGGACTTGCGAACGTGAATGAGGCGCGGTTTCGAGACTTGGTGAGCGGTAAAACAACCGGCATCGTAGCCTCCTGCGCTCGCGCTGGGCTGCACACTGCGTCAGTTGGATATCGCTTCGCAGTCGCCCTCCGCAACGGGCTGTTTGATCTAGGTCTGAAGCATGTTCACCGTTCAGCTGTTCCCGTCATCAGCATAGGTAATATTACGACCGGTGGCACGGGAAAAACCCCGCTGGTCGCACTGGTGTGCCAGTTGCTTCTCCAGACGAATCAATACCCAGGGATCGTGAGTCGCGGGTATCGTTCAGTCGATGACAGTGCGAATGACGAAAAATTGGTGCTTAACATTCTGTGCCAGGAAACGCCCCATGAGCAGAATCCGGATCGAGTGGCGGCTGCGAAGTCCTTAACTTCCCAGCCGGGCAGCGCCAGTGGACCACGAGTCAACGTGATCGTCATGGACGATGGATTTCAGCATCGACGCCTGCACCGGGATCTCAACATTGTATTGATCGATGCCACAAACCCTTTCGGCTACGGACATCTCTTGCCACGTGGCCTGCTTCGGGAACCGCTTTCAGGTCTGACAAGAGCAGATGTTGTCATCATCACGCGATCAGATCTGGCGAGCGAGCCCGAACTGGCAAGAATTGAAGACGCTTTGATCACCGCCGCTCCGAAACTTGTGGACCGTATTCTGCGAGTTGTCTTTCAGCCGACATCATTACGGCGTCGCGATGGAAGTGTGATGCAACTCAGCGAAGCCGCTGCGACCAACGTCCATCTTATGGCCGGAATTGGAAATCCTGAAGCTTTTCATACGACCGCCATTCGGACTGGAATGCACGTCACGGGGACATCATGGTTCCCGGATCACCATCATTATTCAAATGCCGATCTCGATGAAGTGCTGAACCAAGCCGCAGCATCCAATGGTGCGTTAGTCGTCACAACTTTGAAAGATTTTGTCAAACTTCCCGTCACTTGCAACAAAGTGGCCGCCCTGGAAATAGCCGCTGTATTTCCTGACGAGCGATATCTAAAACTGCTGCAAACAATTCTGCGGCAAGCTGTCGGCAGATCGGAATAGGGCACACAACTCTACATAATGCCTGTTACATAGTCCTCCACATCACAAGAGATTTGCCGGAGAGTTTGGATACGCTGTTGAGTTGGCTCCGAATGTCAGGCCTGTTTGCTCAGGTGGCACCTCATAATGTAGGATGGCGATGAGCACTGTAGAAATCTCTGCCGAAAATCTCAGGAAACAGATCATGACGCGATCAAAACTCTTTGCCTTTGCATGTTCTGGAATCCTGTGTCTGTACCTGTTTGCATCGCCCGCCTATGGACAGGCAAAGTGGCTGACGCAGAAGACAAAACCATTCACCAGCGGTAAGTCTTTGGCGGAGGTCCTCGAAGAACTTGCAGCAGCGCACAAGTTTAAAGTGGAGTATGCGGATGACGATGCCAGAAAATTTGCCACCGATGAAGTGACAGTGTTCGCAAATCTCGAAGGGATTTCTTTGGGGACCACACTTCAGTTGATCATCGGATCGACGTCCAGTCGAACACCATGGATTGCGGACAAGCAAACTCTGACCGTGCAAAGTCCATTTGGCTTTACGACTGTCACCCACGATGTCAGCCGCCTCGGACCGCTGCTTAGAGATCCAGTCGAATTTCGATATGCGATCATGGGGGCAGTGCTCAGCGAATGGCAGGACCCGGAATCGCCCCAGAATCCAGCGCACGGCGAAATCATGGAACTCACCTCATCGACGATGACTGTTCGCCAGGACCCCGCGACGCAATTTGAAATCGCAGAGCTTCTTGACAAATTGAAAGCGGCAGTTGCAGGCAGATCGACGACCAATTCGAGCGACACAAGAATCAACAAAGCTTTGGAAAAACCATTGAGTCTTCCTGCTGGCACAAAATTGCTTACAGAGTTTCTTTCCGAGACCTTGCCTGTAAACAAGATCCCGTACCAAATTCTGCTGGATGAACTTCCGAATGATTTTATGATGACTGCTGAGGTGAAACTTGATGGTGAGAAGCACAGCTTAAGAGAAATCCTGGAACCCATGTTCGCAGAGCATGAATTTCAACTGCAGGTTCGGCTTGGAGCATTGATTGTTCGGCCGATTGAGGGAGAGGGCTGGCCGGTCGAAATTTACAACGTCCAGAAGTTTCTCAATGCCGCCACGGGGGAAGAAATTGCAGCCCGCATGACGGAAGCTGCCGGCGAAAGTGAGTTCGAATATGCGGAACCGCTGGGACCTTTCATCATCGTCATGGCCAGCGGCGAAGGCCATAAAAAAATCGCGGCAGCGATGTCTGGCAAATAGTTCGAAAGTTCTCTGCAAGGTGACTGGTACCTGTTGTTTCTTGTATTTCGGTTTTTGAGGAGGCTTCAGATTTTGGCGGGCTACCGAAAAGCGATTTATTAATCTCCTGTACTCGTTATCAGACGAAAACCGCTGCAATGCTTGGACTTCAAGCTCTCCCTTCGCCCCCGAGGCAGGCCAAAGCGACCTGAAAAAGCAGCTTTTGCGATTTGCGCACCACTGGCCGGTCTAGCCCAGTGGTGCTTTTCGTTTGATGCGATGAGACAGTTCCTTTTTATGCCTCATCTTTAGGCTGACTTCAATTGGCGAGTTCAGCTTGATGGATGGATCCACAACGAAACGTATGTCGTGGTCCCCGCTGGCTTTTGCCAGAGCCTCAGTGTAGGTCTGCTCGCCTATAGGGCCTCCCCTCAGCACATATGACTTATTCTCGAACGGAGACCGAAGGCTTGGTTCTATTTCAATTCTTGCAGACGCCAACGGGATGTTGCGATTCTTTGCGCGTAGAAACAATCTCGAAATGTCAATCAGAAGAAATCTTCCCTCCCCATGCTGCAGGGCCATTTGAAGTTCATTTTCTTCCATTCCGTTAACATATTTTTCAAGTATGTCTAACACGTTTTCATGGGGGCATCCATGGGCCTGACAGCAAGCAGAACTCTTAAAGACATCGTCATCTGTAATTTGGGAACAGTCTGCTGCTGAGAGTTGAACTCGAATGATATTCCGCCCGTTGTCGATCGAGAGTTGGCTCCCAAGTAAAAGCATCTCCCCCTCGCGTTCTTTCACCTCGTCCAACGTATAAATCTCGATTCCGTTTGCGACTGCCATTTTCGCCGCTGCGTTGCTGAAACCATTCCGCGTGACAACACATACCCGGTCCACTTCAGCCGCTGCCTTTGCACAATACTTGCCGACCAATCCGTCCATCTGGTCGACTGTGAAGATTCGCTTTAGGTCTTTCGCTTCAAACGCCACCTTCGTAGTGTGCATCTTGCCAGAGGCCTCAACTAACACGTCGACCTCGCGAAAAATCCCTAATTTTGGCACGAAGATCTGCGCTGACTCCGTGACCGTTGCTCCCCGCGGACGCAGCCATTTTTGGATCCGATATAGGAGCTTCTGAAAGTCATTGCTTTGCTTTGCCATGTGTCACCTTAATTGTCATCTCAAACACTATTCAACAGGCAATTGTCTCACAAATCGATGATTTGTGAAGCAATGAAAAACCAGTGTTTGCGCAATGCTCGGGCGCTGCCTGATCAAGTCCATCCGTTCGTAAAGCTGAGGTCGCCGGTCTGGATCCAGTCGGCGGCTTCGAAACAGAGGGGAAACCGAGGCAAACTCGTCTCCCGCTACCGCGTTTGAGAAGGAATTCGGGGCAGGGAATCAGGGGGCACATCACTTTGTTCACACTCCGATTCGGTTTTGTACACTTCTGCTCTCTGTTTGGCTGTGTTCGTTGTTGAAGTTAAGGTGATCCATACCTCGGTTGGCTCGTGTTGAGGTGTTCACGGCGGATGAGATTGCATAGCGGCTGCGCCGGGTTTTCAGTTTTCGGTGTGCAGTTTTCAGAGCATCGCAGTGGGCCACCGTTGGTTCGGTTCGCTCTCGACCGGATGTGGTGAAGGAATGGAGCGATGAGGATGTGGCTCGGCGTTAGCTGATGCGATGTCCTGAACGGCGGGATGCGAAGCGGCAGCCGTTGGTGCCGACCGAATTCGAAATCAACAGCATCGTGAACAACAAAGACAAGCAGGCAGCAGTGCGAACCCGGCTGCGTGATATCTTGTGGTGGATGCGGCGGTCTGAGTCACAACATTTTTGGGACCATCAAAACGGAAGCTCACTACTTCGCAGTCCAGCCGCCGTCCACAGTCAGCAGACTTCCGGTCATGTAGCTTCCTGCAGGGCTACCGAGCAGAATCACGGCACCCTGGATTTCATTGAGCTGTCCCCAGCGGTCCATCGCAACGGCTCCGATAATATGTTTCTTCGCTTCTTCCGTATCAGCAATCGGGACATTCATCGGCGTCAGGAAGGGGCCAGGACAAATGGCGTTGCAGGTAATTCCAAATGGAGCCAACTCAAGGCCAAGGCCGCGTGTCATTTGCACAACCGCGCCTTTGCTGGATGTATACGGCGTTCGATTTGCCAGGCCGACGACCCCCAAAGTGCTGGCGATGTTGACGATGCGGCCGTAGCCGGCATGCTTCATGTGAGGAATCACAGCCTTGCAACACAACCACGTGCCATCCACATTCGTCTTTTGAACTTCCTGAAATTGCTCGTAGGTCAAATCTGTTATACTTCCGCGAATATTAATCCCGGCGCTGTTGACCAGGACATCAATCCGACCGGTTAATTCCATCACGTCATTCACGAGCTGTTGCACATCAGCAGGCTTCGCGACGTCTGCCTGCAGTCCGATCGATCGGACCAAAAATCCCTCTGAGATTTCCGCCGCGATACTTTGAGATTCCGAGAGATTGCGACTGACGATGACTGTTGTCGCCCCGGCCGATGCGAGTCCCGCCGCCATTGCCGCACCGAGTCCCTTGGATCCGCCTGTGATGACCGCAACCTGGCCTGTCATGTCAAACTGACGGATACCGGGAAGTGAATTCAAAGCAACGGGAGGCATGGGGGCTGTAGCCATGATGAGCTTTCCTGAATGGATTTACACAGATTCGTTGCCGGATCTGACGACGGCAGTGAATGTGTATTACTGCGCCAGTGCTGCTCGTTATATCATCGTTTGAAGCTTCTACCAAACCACCGAGGGCTTGCTGGTGCGGGAGCAACAGTGTCAAAATCCGGCTCCTCCAGAAATCCTGCTTGGTGAATCGGAGCCCGGGAATCGAACACCGGATCTTCTGGTTCGCCTTCGATGGACTTCTGAGAGTCTGGAGCGAACTGTTCTGATTCTTCTTTGACAAAGAATCGTCCGTCAGAAGAATCATCGCCCAGGAATAGTGATTCGTTGGACAATGGACTCGAATCGAAATCAGGCTCAATGGGCGCAGGAGATTTTCTGCTCTTGGGTTGCGGCGTCCCATCGAACATCAATTCATCTTCCTCGTTTTCCACGTAGTCCCGACCGCGCAGATGACCTTTTGGTGGAATATCTCCATGCATATCACGCACGTAGTCACCAAGGTCGATTCGAGCAATTCGATCGCCGCCCGGCGGAGTCCATAATCCCTCGGCAATTCGGCAATTCGGCTCAATCCCCTTGAAGTTCAGAGTGAGTTCCGTCTTTTGGGGCGGAAAACTGATCTTCACAGTGTGAGGAAGAACATGCCCGCCGCAAGCGCGATGATTACTCAACTGGGCACGCAACAGGTGGGCACCGTTATGGTCAATCAAAGCATGTTCCCGAGCATATCCTCGCAAGGTATCCACTTTGATCACGCGTCGAATCGGCTGGCCACTGGCAGATTCTTCGATCGCGACCAGCCAGAGTTCACGAGAGCCAGCTGGCGGCTTCTGCAACTTAAACTGACTAGCATCGAGCGGTTGAATTCCCAGGATGACCATCAACCATTCTGGATCCAGGCGAGGAAAGTTTCCGGGAACATATTCCAGCAGATGCGAATCCTCATGATCCCACGTCATCACGGCGGGCTCGCCGGGTTTTGAGTAGGCCCAACAAATATCATCGTTTGATCCAAAGTCTGCCATCGCGACAAAGTTGTCGGCCGTCAAGCGAAAGTTCTTCGGTTCAGAGCATGACAATGAACCCTTGAGGTTCTGTGGCAGCGGAATTCCGGGCATACTGACATGCACCTGAGTTTCCGTGCATCGCCAACCCTGCAGTCCTGTATTCTGTGAATTCAGGTAATCGACAAGTTCCTCGCAACTCATGGTACTCGACAGAGCAGGCTCGACACTCGGCATGACTTTGGCTTTGCCGGGTGTCACACAGCCGAACAGTGTCGTCTGCAGGATCAGCAAAAAGATGGTGCGGGAAGAAATCATGGAGTGCAGTTCGTTAAGCTGATTGCGACTAAAAGAAATTCAATCGGCCGTCCTAAACATCAGGAGACATCTGCCCATCGCGCATTGACCACTTTAACAAGGCGTCAGAGTTAAGCTGCAATGGCACGGCCTGTGTCGAACAACTGCACCTGCAGACGTTCAATCTGATCTTCATTGAGCTCCTCTTCCGGCACATCGAACGGACCTTCACCACCAGTGCCGACAAGCCGCATCATCGGCCGGTCATCGAACTCGACAACATCCTCCAGCACCAGGCGTCGTTTTCTGAGTAGCAGCAACGCGAGTACATAGCGGTATTGCCGCTGCACGATGTTTGGCGAATCAGATAGCTGCAGGAAATAGTCGAACAGAGAATCAGCATCCAGTTTTGGTCGGCCAGTCTCGATCGATTCTGGAATCTGACTGCGCCAGTGGCCAATTGCGTCCGACGGAGGCCCTTCCCAGGCGGCACTACTATAGTCCTGTCTGACCAGCATGCCGTTTTGCTCAATCAACACGGACCAGCACACATCTCCCGATCGAAATGGCTGGCCGGTCTTCGCGCAGCATTTCGCTGCAGGGCGGATATTGAATTCCATTCGTCAATCGCCTCAATCCAAGAGTCCACTGAATTGCACCACTTCCCTGTTGCCTCAGAGTTCTCTTTGTTCGGTTAAGTCGTTCATATTAGTTGAGAGTTTGTAAAACTGACAAGATTGAAATCACCAACCATTGTGGGAAGTTTGGCACTATGATGAAAAAGCAGAAGACGATTGAACTTTGCAACAGACATTGGTCATCAATCCTTCAAGCTGATAATCTTCGCGGCCCGGCGAAAAAATGAACACGTCTCCCAAGCAATCCGCAGCCGTTGCTGCTTGCAATTCACTCTTTTGACGATCGTCTTTGATCATGTCTCGCGCAATCGAAACCATACGAAACATTGGCATTATTGCTCACATTGATGCCGGAAAAACGACTACCACCGAACGCATCCTGTACTACACAGGCGCTTCACATAGGATGGGGAATGTCGATGATGGAACGACAGAAACCGACTTCGACCCGGAAGAAGCTCAACGCGGCATTACAATCTACTCCGCGGCCGTCACGTGCCCGTGGAAAGGCTGCACGATCAACCTTATCGACACACCTGGGCATGTAGACTTTACCGCAGAAGTCGAACGCAGCCTTAGAGTTCTGGACGGAGCTGTCGTAATATTCAGCGCAGTGGAAGGCGTAGAGGCTCAAAGCGAAACTGTCTGGCGACAGGCCACCAAATATCGCGTTCCACGCATTTGTTTCATCAACAAAATGGACCGCATCGGGGCGGGGTTCGATCGAGTCCTGAACCAGATCCGTGATCGTTTGAACTGTAAAACACTGCCTTTGCAGATTCCCATCGGGGCTGGCCCGAACACCAATGCCGACGGCTTTGTCGGCGTGATCGATTTGCTGGAAATGAAAGCAATTTACTGGGATCAGGAGTCAAAAGGACAGGAATTCCGCATCGAAGAGATCCCTGAGGCTTTCCAGGACGACGCAGATTTGTGGCGATCGGAGCTTTTCGAGGTCTTGTCGGACATCGACGACGACGTCATGGCTGCCTGCATGGAAAGCGAATCCGTGCCGAACGAAATAGTAATCTCTGCGATTCGAAAGGCGACCTTGGCGGGAGTTCTGCACCCTGTCTTCTGCGGAGCATCGCTGGACTATATTGGCGTGCAACCCGTCCTCGATGGTGTGAAGAACTTCCTGCCTAGCCCGATCGATCGCCCTCCGGTTCAGGGATTAATCCCCTCGGGCAAACAGGAAGGCCAGACGGCAATCCGACAGCCATCCATCAAAGAACCCGTTTGCGCACTGTTATTCAAGGTTCAGGCTGAGCCTCATGGCGATCTCTATTTTGCCCGCGTTTACTCTGGTGTATTGACCGGGAATTCCAAGCTCTTGAACCCGCGAACAGGCAAGAAAGAGATGGTAACTCAGTTATGGCACATCCAATCGGATTCAAGGCAAAAAGTGGATTCCGTAGAAACCGGTGACATTTGCGGCATCATTGGCCCAAGAGATTCTGCGACCGGCGACACCCTGTGCGATCCCCAATCCCCGATTGCTTTGGAATCCATCGTGTTTCCAGAAACAGTGATTTCGATGGCAATCGAACCGGAATCCAGTAACGACCGCAAGAAACTGGACGACACTCTGAAAAGACTTGAGCGACAAGACCCGACGTTCCGAGTCAAATCGAATGCCGAAACAGGCCAGACCATTATCAGCGGCATGGGTGAATTGCACCTGGAAGTAATTCGCCACAGAATGGAACGAGATTTCAATCTGAAGGTAAAATTCCACAAGCCAAGAGTTAGCTACCGCGAACGCCTGACAGGCGAAATCAGCATAAACGTTGATTTTTCCAAAAACCTTCCCGCTGGTGCAATCGGATTCGGCGTTTCGCTGATCGCCCGAGAAGTACCAGAATCCGCGACTCCGATTGTCGTTGAACACCGACTAGCTCCTGAAGCATTGCCGAAACAGTTCCTGCAGATCCTGCTAGAGTCAATCCAGAAAGAAGCGGAAGGTGGCGGGATTTACGGAAACCCGATCATGGGGCTAAGTCTAATAATTACGGCGGTCAACTATCGCGAGGGCGAAAGCAACGAAGTCGCAATTCGCATGGCGGCGGCAGACGCATTTCGAAAAGTCCTGACTGACGGCAAAATGGTAATTTTGGAGCCAATCATGTCTCTGGAAGTTGTCACCCCTGACGATTTCCTTGGAAACATCCAGTCCGATTTGAATTCTCGCCGAGCAATCATTATGAATTCTTACCGGCGTGGAGACCTCTGCGTGCTCGAATGTGAGGCACCGCTGGTCGCAATGTTCGGCTACTCGAATCAAATCCGAAGTCTTTCTCAAGGTCGAGCATCCTACTCAATGGAGCCTTGTCGCTACGAAATTGCACCATCTGCTGCAGTTGAACAGATGATGTGATTTCAGTTTCAGAGACGATCTGTCGAAGTAACTGTTTTCTACAGGCTGTTGATTGACAGAATCACGCCGGATCTTTAGAATCCCCGATTCCCCGATTTTTGGGGGTCAAGTTTCGTTTTACGTAAGTACTTTGCTCAAGGCGGTTTGCAGTGGCTGGTGCAGAAGAATGTATCCGAATTCGGATGGAAGCGTATGACCACTCCGTATTGGATCAGTCTGCGGCAGAAATAGTCGATACTGCAAAACGTACCGGAGCAATTGTTCACGGTCCAGTGCCGTTGCCGACACGTATTGAGCGGTATACGGTCCTTCGAAGTCCTCACATTGACAAAAAATCGCGTGAGCAATTCGAGATTCGGACCCATAAGCGGCTGATCGACATCATTCAGCCCACTGGTAAGACGGTGGATGCTTTGAACAAGCTCTCGTTGCCAGCTGGGGTTGATATCAAAATCAAGGCGACTGCTACTGCCTGAGTTTTGGTTGGTTGATGTTGGTGTCGTCCTGTTCTGATAGGCTTTTACGGCCTGTTGTTTTTTACTTTCTGCTCGCGGGTGCAGAGCTATGTCTGTTGGATTGCTTGGTCGAAAAATCGGTATGACTCAGGTTTATGACGCCGACGGTGTCATTGTGCCTGTGACTGTCATTGAAGCTGGTCCGTGTGTCGTTCTTCAAGTTCGCTCCATGGAGCGAGATGGATATTGTGCTGTGCAGATTGGTTTTGGCGACCGCTCTCGCACGAAGTCATCACGCTCGACTCGCGGCCATGTCGCTGCTTTGAGCGGTCGTCGACAGCAGTCCCGAGTGACGGCTGGCGTGGCTGCTGTGCCAAAGGCAGAATGCGAACCTAAAAGATTTGTTCGCGAATTTCGTTTCGAAGATGATTCACACGGGCTGCAGGTCGGCCAAGTTTTGGGGCCGGCGGTACTTGATGGTTTAAAATTCGTTGACGTGATCGGCGTCTCACAGGGTCGTGGTTTTACTGGTGTCATGAAGAGACATAACTTCCATGGCCAGCCAGCAAGTCACGGTGCCAAGCGTGTTCATCGCCGTGGTGGTTCTATCGGTCAAAGTGCCGATCCATCCCGAGTTCTTGCCGGAACAAAAATGCCAGGGCGTTACGGCGGTGTTCGGGTGACATCTAAGAATTTGCGTTTGGTACGGACTGATGCTGAAACCAACGTAGTATTGGTTCGAGGCGCCGTTCCTGGGCCAAATGGTAGTTTTGTGGTAGTGCGTCGTTCTGTTAAGAATCGCAATTGACACTTGTCGGTGATTTCATGATTTCCGTTCCAATTCGAGATATGGCTGGCGCTGAGTGCGGCACTTATGCTTTTGATCCATCAGATGTATCTGATGTCATCTGCAATCAATTGCTGCACGATGCTGTCGTGATGTACAATGCAAATCGCCGCGTCGGTGAAGTGCAGACAAAATCGCGCGGCATGGTTGCTGGAAGTACCAGGAAATTGTTCAAGCAAAAGGGCACCGGTCGTGCTCGTGCTGGTGCGATTCGTACTCCTGTTCGCCGTGGCGGTGGTCATGCTTTTGCAAAGAAGCCTATCGACTATTACTATCGGTTGCCAAAAAAAGCTATTCGTAAAGCAATGCGAATGGCTTTGTTGAGCAAATTCCAGGACTCGCAAGCTGTTGTGCTGAAAAGCTGGCAGTGCACTGAGCCCAAGACAAAGGTTATCGCTGGGTTTCTCGGAGCGATAGGCCTTACTGGAAAATCAGTTCTTCTGGCAACCGAAGGATTGAACACAAACGTTTGGAAGTCAGCTCGAAACATCGAGCATGTTGTTGTTCTGCCGGGCAGCGACCTCAACGCCTACAGTCTGTTGCGGCAGCGGCACTTGGTCATTACTGTTGCCGAGATGGATCGGATTTTAGGTCGTAACGCGTCATAGCTCGTCTGTGATTTGAAAACTGGTATTGGGTGATTCAATGAGTTCATTCTTTGGTAGTGGTGTCGCACTTCAGCCTCATCAGGTCATACGTCGACCTTTGGTGACTGAAAAGGGTACGCACCTGTCTGAAAAGCTCAATGCATATTCGTTCGAGGTTCATCCCTTAGCGACAAAGACCGACATCAAGGCGGCCGTTCAGCAGCTTTGGGAAGTGCGAGTTGTTGCAGTTCGCACACAGACACGCGTTGGAAAACCTCGGCGCCAGAAAATGGTGGTCGGGCATACAAAGTCTTGGAAGAAGGCAATCGTGAAGTTGCATGATGAAGACCGCATCGCGTTCTTCTAGGATTGGCGTCAAGGTTTGCAGATTTTTATCGTGTGATGTGAGTGGGTGTTATGGGGATTCGATTTTACAAGCCAGTTACGCCTGGACGCCGCGGCGCTTCAGTCAGTGATTTCGCAGAAATCACCGACAAGAAGAAGCGACCCGAGAAGTCATTGACTATTCGCGCCAAGAAAAAAGGCGGTCGAAACAATCAGGGTAAAATCACTGCGTTGCATCGTGGTGGCGGGCATAAGCGTCTCTACCGCATGATTGACTTCAAGCGAGATAAGGACGGTGTTCGCGGAACAGTAACTCACATCGAGTATGATCCAAATCGTAGCAGTCGTATTGCACTTATTGAGTACGCGGACGGCGAAAAGCGATATATTCTGGCACCTGAAGGCCTAAAGGCTGGAATGGTTGTCGAGAGTGGTAGTGGTCTTGAACCAAATATTGGCAATTGTATGCCGTTGGCATCAATTCCCGCCGGCACTGTAATCCATAATATCGAAATGCAGCCGGGGCGCGGCGGTCAGTTGTGTCGCAGTGCTGGCGTTGGCGCGACATTGAATGCTCGTGAAGGCCGCTGGGCTCAAGTGACGCTTCCAAGTGGTGAAGTACGCCGCTTGCCGAGCAGCTGCCGTGCGACAATCGGTGTGCTCGGCAACTCAGAACATAGTAGTATTGTTATCGGTAAGGCCGGACGTAATCGCTGGAAGGGTATTCGCCCTCGAGTTCGTGGAACCGCGATGAACCCGTTTGCACATCCGATGGGTGGTGGTGAAGGTCGAAATTCCGGTGGTCGTCATCCTTGTAGTCCAAGCGGTAAGTTGGCTAAGGGCGGACGAACGAGAAATCGGAAGAAAGCTTCTGCCAAGGCCATTATCCGTCGTCGTCGTTCAGTGCGTTATGGTGAGGTCAAGTTGTAAGGGTTTTGGAAGGGTGTTTGAATGGGTCGCTCGTTAAAGAAGGGTCCTTTTGTAGACCCTCGTCTGCTTGAGAAAGTTGAGAAGCTAAACTCAGCCGGGCGCAAAGAGCCAGTGAAGACATGGGCTCGTCGGTGTACGATTTCACCGGAATTTGTAGGTCACACTTTCCTTGTTCACAACGGTCGGATGCACATGAGTGTGTATGTGACGGAAGACATGGTTGGGCATAAATTGGGCGAGTTTTCGCCAACCCGAACTTTTCGTGGGCATGGTTCAAAAGGTAAGAAGTAGTCATGGTGTCAGTACGTGCCACACATCAATTTGCAAGAATTTCACCTACGAAAGTTCGACCATTCGCGGACATGATCCGCGGATTGTCAGCTGAACAGGGCTTGAACGCGCTTGCGTTCGAACCAAATCGTGGTGCCAGATTCATTGAAAGTGTTCTGAAGAGCGCAATCGCAAATGCCGAGGATCGTGGTGTCCGGAACCCGGATCGCCTGAAGATCTCTGAGGCACGGGTTGATGGCGGTCCAATGTTTAAGCGTGTTCATGCCAGAGCACGCGGGATGGCAAATTTGATTCGACGACGCACGGCCCACATTCATGTGGCTGTTGATGCTCCGGAACTAGGTTAGTCCAACAGTAGTTTGCTCAAAGTAGGGTGTGTTATGGGTCAAAAAGTCAGACCAACCGGGTTTCGTGTAGGAGTCATGGAGACTTGGCGAAGCCGTTGGTACGCTTCAAAACGCGAGTTCGGCGATCTCCTTTTAGAAGATCATAAGATTCGTAAGTTTTTAGCCACGAAATACGCATTTGCTGAAATCGCGCGAGTGGAAATTGAGCGAACACGTGACCAGGTTGTTGTGCATATGCACACGGCCAGGCCAGGTGTGATCATAGGTCGTAAAGGCCAGGAAGTCGATAAACTTAAGTCAGAACTCGAAGATCTGACTGGTCGTCGCATGGACGTGAAGATTGTTGAAATCACAAATCCAAATCGAAACGCAAAACTTGTAGCGATGAAGATTGCACAGCAGCTTCAGAAGCGCGGCAGTTTTCGAAGAGCGATCAAAAAGACTCTCGACGAAGTAATGAGTTCGGGTGTCTATGGAGTTAAGATCCAGATGTCGGGGCGTTTAGGCGGTGCCGAAATGTCGCGTCAGGAAAAGGCGAGTCGGGGTTCTATTCCCCTGTCGACTCTTCGTCGTCATATTGATTACGGTCTGGCCGAATCAGCTACGACGATGGGTATAATCGGTGTGAAAGTGTGGATTGATCTGGGCGACTATTCGAACGAGGAGACTGCAGATGGCGCTAATGCCAAAGCGGGTCAAGCATCGAAAAAGCCAAAGAGGACGTATAAGAGGTAACGCGACCCGCGGAAATACTGTGGTCTTTGGTGAGTGGGCTTTGCAGTCGGTGGATCCTGGTCATATTACAGGCCAGACGATTGAAGCTTGTCGAATCGCAGCAACACAGTATGTTCGTGGTGAAGGTCGCGTTTACATTCGAATATTTCCTCAAAAGCCGGTGACTGCAAGACCATTGGAAACCCGAATGGGTAAGGGAAAAGGTGAACCGGATCGTTGGGTGGCTGTGATTAAGCCCGGGACGATTCTGTTTGAATTGAAGGGTGTCACACACGATACGGCCAGAAGCTGTTTTCAGCGTGTCGCTCATAAACTTCCGGTTAGGGTTCGTCTTGTTGGACGACGCCCTGAGATATGAACTTCGTTTGCGTTGAGCGTTGAGGTGCAGGGTAATGTCCAGGGCGTCCGCGACTATTCGAGAAATGTCTGATGAGCAGCTTGAGCACGAGCTCAGAGAAACTCAACAGTCTCTATTTCGCCTGCGGTTGCAGGCCGCTACGGAGCGCAATGACGTTCCCAGTAACGTTAAAAAGTTGCGACGCAGTATTGCCCGCATTCGCACAATCCAGCGTGAACGTGAAATCGCTAAATCCTGATTTTGGTGTCGATACAGATGAAGATGAAGAAGACGTTAGTCGGCGTCGTTGCCGGTAATCAGGCCAAAACGCTGAGAGTCGAAATTGCTCGACGAATGAAGCACCCAAAATACGGCAAGATCATTCGTGGTCGAACCGTATGTCATGCTCATGATGAAGCTGGGAGTGCCAAGATCGGCGATACAGTCGAAATTATTGAGGCGCCACCGCGTTCACGCTTGAAGCGTTGGGATCTTGTGCGAGTTGTTTCTGCGGCTGCTGCTGTTGATGATGTCGCTCAAGGCTAATTTGGCCATCGGCGATTTCTGGTTGAAGTTTTAGTATCGTGTGTGATCGAATTGGGGTTCCGTAATGATACAGATGCAGACAATGGTTGACGTGGCTGACAATTCAGGCGCGAAATCAGCTCGATGCAATAAGGTTCTCGGTGGCAGTCGACGCCGTTACGCGGGTTTGGGCGACATCGTAGTAGTTGCCGTGCAGAAAAGCTTGGCTGGTAGCGCTATCAAAAGCGGTGCCGTAGTGAAAGGCGTGGTCGTCCGGACGAAAAAAGCAGCGCGTAGAGCGGACGGCTCGTACGTCAAGTTTGATCGTAACGCGATTGTGATCGTCGACAATGACGGAAATCCCAAGGGAACTCGAATCTTCGGTGCAGTCGCCCGCGAGCTTCGCGATAAACGTTTTATGAAGATAGTAAGTCTTGCAAACGAAGTAGTCTGAAACTGGTATATTCCGTTTTTTACCGCTCGTGCTTTTGAAGAGTTGATTAAGATGACTCGGTTGCTGGAAGATTACAATAATCGCATTGTGCCGGAACTCAAGCAGACGCTTGGCCGCAAAAATGTGCACGCGGTACCTAAGCTTTTAAAAATTGTCGTGAGCATGGGCGTTGGTGAGGCGGTCAACGATCGCAAGCGCCTCGACCAGGCTGCTGATCAACTGACTCAGTTGGCGGGTCAGAAGTCGCAGATCTGCAAGGCGAAAAAATCGGTGTCCGGGTTTCGTTTGCGAGAAGGGCAGCCAATCGGATGCCGTGTAACCCTTCGCGGAAAGCGCATGTATGATTTTCTGGACCGCCTGATCACATTGGTACTGCCACGAGTGCGAGACTTTCGCGGGATCAGCCCGAAAGGTTTTGATGGCCGTGGAAATTACAATTACGGATTGAGCGAGCAGTTGGTATTTCCTGAGATCGATCCTGAAACGGTGACCAA
This sequence comes from Planctomycetota bacterium, assembly GCA_031429275.1. Taxonomy (GTDB): domain Bacteria; phylum Planctomycetota; class Planctomycetia; order Planctomycetales; family Planctomycetaceae; genus SXXK01. The sequence continues at coordinate 4,265 of JANOZG010000458.1, read as the reverse complement.
CACACAGGGAATGAACATTACGTTCGTGACAACGGCTGAAACGAACGATGATGGGCGCGCTTTGCTCAAGGCATTCGGAATGCCGTTTAAGACAGAAGATTAGACTTTAAAAATGATACTTGATCCGGGAATAGTCAATGGCCAGTAAAGCGAAGATTGAAAAAGCAAAACGGACGCCCAAGTTCAGCAGTCGGATTGAACACCGCTGCATGCTGTGCGGACGGCCCCGTGCTGTGTACCGCAAGTTCAAGGTCTGTCGCATTTGTTTTCGTGACCTGAGTCTGGACGGTTTGATACCTGGTGTTAAAAAGGCCAGTTGGTAAGATAGAGGAATTTTGCTGTTATGATGACCGATCCGATTGCAGACCTGTTGACTCGAATTCGCAATGCTGTACGCGTTGAACGTCCCTATGTGGACGTGCCGCTATCTAAGATTAAGACGAGCATTGTTGAAGCTCTCTCCCGCGAGGGCTTCGTATGGGACCATGAAGTCGTTCAAGGAGACGTGTGCCAGATGCTGCGTGTAAATCTGAAATACGGTCCGAATGGTGAACATGTTATCCAGCACATCGAAAGAGTTTCGAAACCAGGTTGCCGCGTTTATGTCGGCGTATCTGACATGAAAGATGTCCGACAAGGAACTGGAATCTCAGTGCTGTCGACATCGAAGGGTGTCTTGAGTAATCGCGAAGCTCACAAACAAGGCGTTGGCGGTGAGTTGGTCTGTCAGGTCTGGTAGGTGTTTCAGATTTACTGTGTATTCGGTGCTTAGCTTGTTTGGTTTGACGGGTGTTGACAGATGTCACGAATTGGAAAAAAACCTGTTTCGATTCCTTCTGGGGTGAAGGTTGAGATTTCCGGTACGCAGATTTCCTCCAAGGGTCCTGCGGGAGAACTCAGTTTTTCGTTCCATCCAACCATGCAGGTGGCCGTGGAAGGTAACAACATCGTTGTTACTCGACCTGACGACAAGCGCAGCAGTCGGGCTTTGCACGGACTGACGCGGAGTCTCGTTCAGAACATGGTGAACGGAGTTGTGAAGCCGTTCGAGAAGAAACTTGAAATTATCGGCGTGGGCTACAATGCCAACCTTGCTGGTGGTAAGCTTACCTTGCAAGTTGGTTTTGCGAATAAGATCGTACTGGAAGTCCCGCCCACTGTAAAATGTGAAGTGCCAGACGCGACTCATGTCATCATCAAGAGTTCGGATCGTCAGGCTTGCGGACAGTTTGCGGCCGATATTCGTGCCGTTCGACCTCCGGAGCCTTACAAGGGCAAGGGTATTCGTTATCAGGACGAGTTCGTTCGCCGCAAGTCCGGTAAAGCATTCGGTTCTAAATAAGTATTTTCAGATCATTTGTTGATATTGGGTTGAGCGATGGGTGTTCATTCTCGTCTGGCAAAACAGAATCAGCGGCGTCAGTTCCGCGTTCGCAATCGCATCATTCGCGACGCGCATGGGCGACCGCGTTTGTCAATTTTCCGCAGCAACAGGCATATGTATGCTCAGATCATTGACGACGTCGCAGGAAAGACATTGGCAGCGGCAAGCACCGTTGAAGCAGAGATTGCTGGACCGGGTGGCGTTGGCAGCGACACTGAATCAGCGAGCTTGGTAGGCAAGCTGATTGCAGAACGAGCCGTGAAACTCGGAATATCACGGGTGGTTTTCGATCGCGGATCTTTCCGCTATCATGGTCGCGTGGCGGCTTTGGCAGATGCGGCTCGTGAAGCGGGTTTGGATTTTTAATTGGTTTTTTGTGCCTGAGGTGATCGGTGTCCAGTGCAGACAATAGAAGTGATTCCGGCGAGCGAGTAATTCAGATCCGTCGGTGCGCATGTGTGGTCAAGGGCGGTCGTCGCTTTAGCTTCGCTGCTCTTGTGGTTACAGGCGACAGCAACGGGCGGGTCGGCTACGGTTACGGCAAGGCAATTGAAGTGCCTCTTGCTGTTGAAAAGGCCACAAAACAATCTAACCGGACACAGATGTCTGTACCGATCGTTGGAACGACCATTCCACATCAGGTACTTGGTGAATATCGTGCATCACGCGTATTGCTCTTGCCGGCGAAGCCTGGTACTGGCGTCATTGCCGGTCACTGTGTTCGCTCGGTTGTTGAAGCTGCTGGCATTACAGACATTCTGACGAAAGCCTATGGTTCAACAAATCCGCTGAACTTGGTTAAAGCGACGCTGGACGCGCTGAAGAAATTGAGAACACGGGAACATATCGAACGATTGCGAGGGGTGTCGCTGTGATTTTGAATGACGTACACGTGGGAATCGAACCTCGAAAGGCGCGAAAACGCGTTGGACGCGGAATTGGTTCTGGCCATGGCAAGACATCTGGACGCGGACACAAAGGCTTCTTCAGTCGTTCCGGTTCTTCTCGTCGACGAGGGTTTCATGGCGGTCAGATGCCATTGTTCCGTCGCGTTGCGAAACGAGGCTTCAACAATAACTATTTCGCTCCAAGTGTAGCGGTTGTGAATGTTGGAGAGCTGAACGAGTCATTTGAGGCTGGTGCAGAGATCACACCTGACGTACTGGCTGAAAAAGGCCTGATACGCAGCAAGTTTGATCAGCTGAAGGTGCTCGGAGACGGCGAGCTTTCCAAAAAGTTTCAAATCACTGCACACCGTTTTTCGGCGTCTGCAGAGCAGAAGATTTCGGCTGCTGGTGGTACGTTCCAGCGCATTTCAACCGGGGCTGTCTAGGGAGAGCCTGAGGTTTCTTAGGTTGAAGGAGATGCGCCGTGCTTGCTAAACTACTAACGGTGTTTCGGGTTCCGGAGCTTCGTCGCAAGATCGTGTTAACGATTATTTTGCTGGCGGTGTATCGGCTCGGATTCCACATTACTCTGCCGTTCATTGACCACGAGACTGTCGGTAAAGCTGTATCCAGCGCTGCTGGACGCGGAGGTTTGGGTGGTTTACTGCAGGTCGTCTCAGTTTTCTCCGCATCCGATTTACAAAATGGTTCGGTGTTTGGCTTGGGAATCATGCCCTACATCACCGCTTCAATCGTTTTTCAGTTGTTGGGAACGGTCTATCCGCCTTTAGAGCAGCTGCAAAAAGAGGGCGAATCGGGACGGCGCAGGCTGAACGAGTATACTCGGTATGCAACTGTTGTTGTTTGTCTCGTACAAAGCTTTTTCTTGCTTCGAACGATGAGCGGCGACGGCTCCGGACAAGCGGTGATATTGCAGGGTTACAGCAGTTTTCATTGGTTGATATTTGGCACCATCATCATGACAGCGGGAACTGTGTTCCTGATGTGGATCGGTGAACAGATCGATGCCTACGGCATTGGAAATGGAATTAGCTTGTTGATTATGGCTGGTATTCTTGCCAGAATGCCAGAAATTGTCACGAAATGGGTGAAGGGTATCGCGACGAACGGTGTCGGTATCAGCACTGAGTTTGGTATCGAAAAACTTCTCGTGATGGGGATTGTGTTTGTGACCGTGATCGCTGTTGTAGTGTTCATCACGCAGGGTCAAAGAAGGATACCGATTCAAAGTGCGAAGCATGTGCGGGGTCGAAGAGTAACCGGCGGCAATCGACAGTGGTTGCCATTGCGTGTGAACCAGTCTGGTGTCATGCCGATCATCTTTTCGTCCAGTTTGCTTATGATTCCGTTCTTTGTGTTTACACAGCTCGGTCAGGCGTTCATGGGTCAAGATGGCTCAAATGGTTCATGGTGGGCACAGGGTTTGGCCTATCTCGGTCAGGCATTTTCGCCCGGACAGGGATTTGTTTACAGTCTGGGGTACATCATCCTGATCTATTTTTTCTGTTACTTCTGGACTGCCATCACCTTCAATCCCAAGGATATGGCAGAGAATCTGAAGGATAACGGGAGCTTTATACCTGGCTACAGACCTGGTGGCCGAACGGCGGCCCACTTGGAGCAAGTCATGCTACGCATAACGTATGTTGGAGCCGCGTTCTTAGCGATTGTGGCAGTGATACCGACGATCATTTCTAACACAATCACAGGAGACTTCGTGACCGCCAGCTTCTTCGGCGGCACGGGGTTGTTGATTATAGTTTCAGTGGCATTGGATCTCGTTCAGAAGATCGATTCTCATCTGGTTATGCGGAACTATCCGGGTCTTTTAGATTCCGATAAGTAGAAGTTTCGGCTGGTTGGTATCAGAATCATCTCAAAGGTGTTACGATGAAGGTTCGTTCAAGCGTTAAGCGGATATGTGATCATTGTAAGCTCGTGCGCAGGCGTGGGCGTATTTTTGTTATTTGTTC
>JANOZG010000457.1:0-4568 GCA_031429275.1 Planctomycetota bacterium | reverse complement strand
TCGGGGCCACGACTCAGAATCACATCGGCAACGGATGATAGTCGAACCGTTTCGCCAGAAGGCGTTCGAATCGGCAGATTTTCAAGGTCATGCGAATGACTGGCATAGTCTGCATCGCCACAGATGACGAGATCAATGCGTCGGCCTTCGTGCCAATAGTCTCCGGCAAAAGCTCCATCGACAAGTGCGTTGACGGCATAGCCCAGCGACTCAGACGTCACTCCCAATTCGGCTGCCTTTTCCAACTTGGGAACGACGTGCAGTTCGGGGCTGTTCAGATCGAGCCCGGGAATCGGACGAAGCTGATTTGATGGCTTTCCAAAGCTCCGGCCCATTAAATCTGTCGGGAACTCAGCCATCGTCAGACCAAAAGCCTTCTGAGCTTCCGCAACCAGACCCTCCAGGTCGGGCCCTGTGATATCAATGTCGATCGTTCTTCCGCCGCTCAAACCGCTGTCAAAGAGACTCGACTGGCTTACAATCGGAATGACGCCGGGCTGAGATCCTGCAGCCTTCTGCAAAATCGGAATCAGCTCCGCGGCGCGAAGTTCGTCGACGGCTTTGGCACCGAGGAAGAGCATTCGTCCTCGAGCCACGAAAAAGAAGTCATTGATCCGAGGCTCGCCGGGTTTTCCTTCTTCGGCCCAGTACGGAGTCAGTTGACGTTCGATGTCTTCGCCAAGCTCGATCATTTTGTCAATGTTGTAGCCGGGGGGAGGCAGCAGTATGGCAATGATCAAGTTGCGATTCCCGGTCGGCAGGTATTCTGTCGCCGGCCATAGAAGATAGCTGCTCCAAACCGACCCAACACAAAATACGAGCACCAGCGAAAGCCGCCAGAACCAGCTACCCCGCGCGGACATTAAACGTCGCATTACGCGAGCGAAAATCTCGTTCGCCCAGTGACAAGCGCGAACAAATCCGAACAAGCCCGATGGACCAAATGATGTATCGTACTCAAGGCTCGCGTCTTTTTGATTCTTCAGCAGCCAGCACGCAGCTGCCGGAATCACGGTCACGCTGACAATCATTGAAATCCCGACTGAACACGCAATGGCAATGGAGATGTCCCGAAACAGCTGCCCCGCCTGACCTTCGACAAAGATCACCGGGACGAAGACTACGATCATAGCCAGCGTCGCCGCAAGCACCGCTCCCCAGACTTCGTGAGTTCCCTGCAGTGCAGCTTCGCGAGGCGTCTTTCCCATCTGAAAGTGGCGATAAATATTTTCAAGCACCGTGATGGCGTTGTCGGCAACCATGCCTACGGCAAATGCCATTCCAGCCAGACTGATGACGTTGATGCTTCGTCCGAACATTTTCACAAAGATAAATGTCGCGATCACGCTGATCGGAATCGACAGGCCAATGATGATGACCGATCGCACGCTCTTCAGAAACAGCAGCAGGATCACTACAGCCAGCACGCCGCCGGAATACACATTGCTTTCAACCAGTGCCGTGGCCGAATCAAGGTACACTGTCTGATCGTAGACCTGTTCCATGTACAGGCCCTTGGATGCCAGAATACCAAGATTGAGTTCTTCGCAGGTGATTCGCAGATTGCTGCCGTAGATGCGAGTGCATTCGGCCAGTTCCAGTGTTGTGATCTCACCATCACCATTCAGATCCAGTTTTTCACGCGGTGGCCCCATGACTTCCTTGATGTTCGTGTTCGGCGCCTGCTGAGCGTTAATGGCCAGCGCGTTAAGTCCCATCTGTCGAACGACGCCGTCTGGCTTTTTGTAGGCAACACCAACGGTCGCGACATCACGAACACGGATCGGCGAGTTATCGCGCTTGACGATGATGGTGTCTTCGACCTGAGCCGGAGTCTGAAACTGTCCCAGTGTTCGAACAACATTGCGTTGTCGACCTTCTGAAATATCTCCTGCGGAGGTATTCTGATTCTGCGTTATGAGAGCAGCTCTCAGTTCATCGATCGTGATTCCGAATGCCGCAAGACGCGTTGGATTGATTTCGACGCGGAACTCCTGCTCCTGGCCCCCGAAGACATTGCCCTTCGCGACGCCCTGAATTCTTTCAAACGCGGACTGAATGTAATCTTCCGCAAACTTTCGCATCAGGGCCGGATTGTTGCGACCCATTGTGAATGTTTTCAGGACGGGATATTTGTCCGACAGCAGATTGAGCTTAGGGAGATTGATGTCGGCTGTTCCCTGCATCAATGGCTCTAATGGCTCTTTAAGTTCGGGATACTGTGCGATCAGATTGCGAAGATCCTCGCGAGTTGGAGGTACCGGCTTGAGGATAAACCACGCGATCGCACTTGCATTGCCGTCCACCGTTGAAATCACGGGTTCGCGAGCGTCATCCGGATAGCTGGGAACCTGATTCAGCTTCTCAGAAACTCGTGCCCTTGCATCGGCAATGTCAGTACCGACAGCGAATCGCATCGTGATCGAGCCCATCGAATCCGAGCTTTCGCTCTTGAACTCGTCCATTCCTTCGACGCTTTTGAGTTGCTCTTCCTGTTCCTCGATAATTTCACGTTCAACTTCCTGCGCGCTGGCTCCTGGCCACAGCGTTGTGATCGTCAGCTGAGGCTCAGTGACGTCCGGCGTGAGTTGCACCGGCGTTGCCAGATAAGCGATCGACCCGAACAGAAGCGACAATATGACGCCGACCGTGAGCTTGACGGGATTATCAATTGAGAATGTGATGAAGTTCATGGCGGCTTAGTAAATAGGGAATAGCGAATAGGGAATAGTTGAACGGATTATGGACCAGTGGTCCGCCGACTAATCCCTATTCGCTACTTTCTATTCCCTCATCCTTCATAATCTGCACTGTTGCAAAGGCCCGTAATCGTTCGGCTCCTTCAGTAACAACTTGTTGTCCTGCAGCGAGTCCTTCGCCGATGACCTGGATCCATGTATCCACGCTGACTCCCGTAGTCACCAGCACCTGACGAACACTCAACAGTGTGCCTTCTGCGGATGGATTGATCACATAGATGAACGTCCCGCGTGACGTTCGCACCATTGAATCTTTAGGCACGAGGATGCCGTCGACAGCTTCGCCGCGAAACGTAGCTTCCGCCATCATGCCTTCGCGAAGAGCGGGAACTGGTGGCATCGTTGATTTGTCGATGTCATTGTCAACTCGCACGATGACAGGAAAACTTCGAGAGCCGCTCTGCCAGTTGCTGCGCGGTACAACGGAATCCACTTCCCCTTTCCATTCGCGGGACTTTCCGTCGCGAGTTCCGCTTCCCTGCACGTTCAGAATGACTGGGCGTCCAGGAGCGATTTGATCGATGTATTGTTGATCAATCTGAACTTCGACTTCCACTTCCGTCAACTGAGCCAATGTCGCAACCGGTGCACCTTTGGATAACCATTGTCCGACGTATGTGTGTTCTTCCACGATGAATCCCGCGAAAGGGGCTTTCGTTGATCGTTTCTCACGTTCAGCCTTCAGAAACGCGACATGCTGCTCCTGCGCATCAACGCGGGCCTTTGACTGCATGACGGTTTCAACACGCGGGTTGGAAATCTTTGACAGCATTGCAGCTGCGGCCAGTTGAGTCTGTTCTGCCGCGTCCAGCGTGTCCTGAGCGTCTTTGAGTTCGGACTGATTCGCCGCACCACGTTTATGAAGCGACTCCAGTTCCTCAAGTCGGCGTTTGGCATTTGAAAACGTAATATCTGCAGATAACTTGCGAGCTTGAGCTTCCGCTTCGTCTTCTTTTCGGGGAACGCTGATTTCTGTCAGTTCCGCTTTGCGTTCGTCGAGCAAGGCTTCCTGTTCCGCGATTTCCAGATTCGTGGATTCATTTCGTAATTCAGACAGCACTGTCCCTTCATTGACGAAGTCACCGACTTCGACAGGAAAATCAGCCACGACGCCGTCGGACCCCGAAGCCACGACGCTCATATGCCGCGGGCGGACATTTCCCAACGCACGAAATTCCGGCGTAATATTTTCCTGACGGATCACAGCGACGCGCACTAAAGCTGGCGGTGGCGAAACTGGTGCCTTGCCGGTTAATGTTGCATCAGCGGATTTGCCTGTATCAGATTCGTCTCCGATTGCCTGCGATGCCGATTGAGAACATCCGGGCACAATCGAAACCAGCGTTACGATCAACGAACATTGAGCAAACAAAAAACAGCATTTCATGGCGATTTCGCTGAGCAAAAACTGAATCGGACCGAGCATCTTGACAGCCTATCGTAAGCTGTCACCGATGGCCACAACCGGTTTGCCGTATTGAGACATTTTCCTGTCTCGAGTCCATCAATTCCCCTCGAACCGAACGAATGTTGGTTTCAACGAAGTTTCCAACCGTTGGACGTTCTGTTGGCCGTGGCGGAGGCTTTCACCTCCAAACGTAGATTTTGGAAGCGATTCGAGCGATCAATGCTGCGAGAAGCGTTGGTACAAGCCGGCGTAGATGCCATTTTGGTCGATCAATTCGTCGTGTGTTCCGCGTTCGACGATTTTGCCGTGGTCAAGCACGAAGACCTGATTTGCATGGCGGATAGTGCTCAAGCGGTGAGCGACCACAAAAGCCGTGCGACCTTTCAGCAGCACATCCAGCG
>JANOZG010000456.1:0-7553 GCA_031429275.1 Planctomycetota bacterium | reverse complement strand
ACAGTCCGCCGACGTGCTGCGGCAGAAGACCGCCGAGTGGAAGGAGGAACTGGCCAAGATTGAGGACAAGGACGAACTCGCGCGCCGCCTCACGGAGATTCTTCCCGAAGCTTTTGCCGTGGTGAAGAACGGCTGCCGCCGTCTCTGCGGCACGGACGTGATCGTGCGCGGGCACCCACTCCCTTGGGAAATGGTGCCCTTCGACGTGCAGCTCATCGGCGGCATGGGACTCCACAACGGGAAAATTGCGGAAATGGCCACCGGCGAAGGCAAAACTCTCGTCGGCACGCTGCCCGTCTATCTCAACGCCCTCTCCGGGCGCGGCGTCCACGTCGTGACGGTGAATGATTACCTCGCTGGCCGTGACGCCGACACCATGGGGCCCGTTCATGTGAAGCTGGGGCTAACCGTAGGCAAGATTCTTGATTCTATGGAGCCCGACGAACGTCGAACAAATTATGCGGAGGACATCACCTACGGAACCAGCAAAGAGATGGGTTTCGATTTTCTTCGAGACCGCCTGCGAAAAGGTGCGATGTCTGAAGACGGCGGGAATCAGGGGCGACGTTATATCCGAACATTGCAGGGGGCAGAAGAACCCGTTCAGCGTGGACACTACTTTGCTTTGATCGACGAAGCGGACAGTATTCTGATAGATGAAGCCAGAACGCCGTTAATTATCGGATTAACGCAGCCCAACGAACCGGCCACCGTCAATTTGTTTCGGTGGAGCAATCGAGCAACGTTTCAGCTTGAACCCAAACGTGACTATGTCTACGAACCGGAGCGTCGCACCGCGTGGCTCACGGACGCTGGATGCCGCAAAGTTGTTTTGATGTCCAAGCCGTCGTTGCTGAGTTCCATGGATACCGAACGCATCTACACTCAAGTGGAAAAGGCGTTGACGGCTCGACATGCATTTGAGCTGGATCGTGACTACGTCATCGTCGAAAACAAAGTCGTCATCGTCGATGAAGGCACTGGGCGTATTATGGATGGTCGCAAGTGGCAGGACGGTCTGCATCAGGCGATCGAAGCAAAGGAATTGGTACCGATCACCGCAGCTACTGGCGAAGCTGCACGTGTGACAGTGCAGAGCTACTTCCGACAGTACTCCCATCTGGCGGGTATGACCGGCACCGCTTTACCGGCACGCGGCGAATTGAAGAAAACATATCGTCTGAAAGTGACGAAGATCCCAACGAATAAAAAATGCATTCGTAAAGGTCTCACAACTCGTGTCTTCAAGACACAAGAAGCAAAACGTGATGCGATCGTCAATGAAGTTCAGGATAAGATCAAGGAAGGTCGCTCGATCCTCATCGGGACGCCATCGGTGGAGGCGTCTGAAGCACTTGGACAGCTTCTTAAGGACAAACGAATCCCCTATCAGATTCTGAATGCACGATATCATGAGCAGGAGGCCGAAATCGTTTCCAATGCCGGCCATGCGGGCAGTGTCATGATCGCTACGAATATGGCAGGCCGCGGGACCGACATTATTCTCGAAGAAGAAGTTCGCCGGGCTGGCGGTTTACATGTGATCGCCACCGAAGTTCACAGTTCAAAGAGAATTGACCGCCAATTGGTCGGTCGTTCCGCACGGCAGGGAGACCCGGGCTCGTATCAGTTCTTCCTGAGTCTGGAAGATGAATTGTTGCGATGCCGCGAACCGAAAGAGCGACTTCGAAAACAACGTATGGCCATTGCGAATCGGCAGGGTGAACTTGGCCGAACGTGGAATCGCTATTTTCTGCGAGTTCAACGTTTCCTTGAGAAGACTCACCGCAAGCAGCGCAAGCATTTGCTGAAGCAGGAACGCATGCGACTTGATCAGTATGAGAACATGGGACTTGATCCTTACCTTGAACTCACAGAATCGTGATGCCGAAGCCGGACAGCACCTTGCACGCTTCCACGATACCAAATGACAAAAAGCTTGTCGTGATCCAGCGGAACCCGCGTTCAGGGTCTGGCGCGGGGCGTCAGCAGTTGCTGATTCTTGTTCGCGCCTTGCGTCTGGCGAAATATCACGTACGGATGTTTCGATCGCGAGAGAAACTCGATGCATGGTTGTCCACGCCGCAGCGACAGCAGACTCTGCGTTGTATAGTCGCAGCGGGCGGTGATGGAACTATTGCGGACGTTGCGAATCGGCACCCCGGCTGTCCCGTTGCAATACTGCCATTGGGAACGGAAAACCTGCTGGCGAAGTTTCTTAATTTGCCTCGCTGCGGTCGCACGCTCAGTCAAGTGATTCAGAATGGCCGATTTCGCAGGCTTGATTCTGCGGCGGCAAATGGGCGACGATTTCTGCTGATGCTAAGCGCCGGTGTTGATGGAGAAATCGTGCATGCAATTCATAAATCGCGGACTGGGACGATGCGCCGTATCAGATACGTGATTCCGACTCTTCGAGCTTTCCTTTCGTGGTCACCGAAACAGATTCGAGTCACTGATATCGAATTAGGCACGGCTGTGATCGGGACGCACGTTATTGTGACCAATATTCCTCGATATGGCTTCGGGCTGAAGTTCGCGACTGAAGCACTCTCCGATGACGGACTGCTGAACGTCCGTGTTTATCACGGCACGTCTCGCTGGCAGATTTTCTGGCATGCTGTTCGATTGAAATTGCAACTGCCCGTCAGATCCGTGGAGGTTACAAAGTTCACTGCCCGGCGATTGAAACTGGATTCACCCGCGAATGTTCAGATCGAAGGAGTTCAGGTCGATGGTGATCCCTGCACCAGCCTGCCGGTCGAAATTGAAATTCAGCCCGCGAGTCTCTGCTTGTTGGTCTTCTGAATCTGATCAAGCATCTGGGTTTAATCTGACACTGACCCGTACAGCATGCAAATGCACCGGGTTTGACTCCGGTGTTTAGATTCGTCGGCCCGGTTGAACCAAGGGCAGAGATGAATCCTGTGGCAGCATCGGCGCGGCATCGAGCAAGTTTGCTGTTTTGGGTGCAGGTTGGCCCAAACGAGGCCACATTGGTGGTCTGGTGATGGAATTCACGGAATTCGGATTGACCTGTTGTTCAACAGCTGCCGGTGCAGCCACGTCCGGATTGCCTGGCAATTCTGTTGGCAATTGTATTGGCAATTGAGACGTCGGGCCGAGATAAGCATCGTTGGGGACATGTGGAACCGACTGCGGCTTCGTTCTTGGCTGAGGATTGATGTCGAGCTGTGGAGTGGATTCAGGCGGTTGCTGAAGGTTTGATGGCAGTTCCATCAGTTCATCAGGGCTGAATCCTGCATCGTCGCGATGTGTAGATTTTTCTTCACAGCCATTTTCCGTCAACGGTTCAGCGAGCCTGCCATTGTGAGGCGCGGAGCTATTTGGATCCAAGGACGCGTCTGACTTCACATTGCGATGCCGCGGCGGAACATTCTGCGTGCACCCGTCTGGCGCGTAACATCCTGGAGATGCCGCGGTCTGCTCGCCACAGTTCCGAGGAGCATAGGTTTGCTGAGGCGGGCGAGTTCGCTTCTTCAAATGCCAGCCACGTACGACTTCCACCAGATTTGTTTTTTCACGGTCTCGAAGTGTGGGAACGCGAGTCGCCTGAGGCTGTGTGTCGCAGCCTTCCTCGAAATATGATGGAGGTAGAGGTGAGCAGTTTCCTGTCGTACATCCATCGACATCGTTTTGATCGCCGCAGGTGTTGCGAAGCGGGTTGCTTTCAGAACGACGCAGCCAGCTCACACTCTTGACACGTGAAACACCGATTGCCGGTGGTGCGGGAACAGGTTCGCGCATCGGTGCTGCAGGTGGCAGATTTGATCGTGGCGGCTGTGAGTCATCTTCGTGCGAAGGGCTTGATTCGTACTGATAATCGTAGTTGTCTTCGTCAGTGTCGTATTCGTCAGCGTGGCGAACGGGCAATGGAACACGATCGGGTGCGAGACCTTCGTTTGTTGTAGAGCGGAAATGTCGTACTGCGGAGCAACCTGTCAAAAGAAGCAGCGTGCAGGCGAGCAGTGATTTTCTTTCGAGTCGCATCCGACATCCCTCCGGCGATAGCTCAGGGTGTCACAAATTGAGTGACCATGAGCGCAGACAATTCATCTTGAATCCTCACAGGAATGTCTTCGGCGATTTCTGCGAGTCTTCGGGCGATTGCAAGTGAAAAACGCCGGTTTGATTGGAAACACAGGTTGAAAACGCTCAACCTGCCGCCGTTCCGACTTCGCACAAATGGGACGGTGGTTAGGAAATTTCTGACGACGGAAGATCTCCGGGATGTGACAGAATTCGCTCGATCTGACATAATCCTGCCAGTCCACCGACCGCCGTCTAACCCTACTAAGCAAAAGCCGATGCATTACACCTATGAAGATATTTCGCGAATGATCGATCATTCGTTGTTGAAACCGACTTTGACATTCGAAGATTTCGAATCCGGATGTCGCATGGCTGTGGTTTTCAAAGCCGGAAGCGTGTGCATACAGCCACATTACCTGAAGCGTTGCGCTCAGATTCTGCAGGGATCAGGCGTAAAAGCCAGCACCGTGATTGGTTTTCCTCACGGAGGTCATACCACAGCGATCAAAGTCGAAGAAGCGAAACGAGCATTAGCGGACGGTGGTGAAGAACTGGATATGGTCTGCAACATCAGCCGCGTGCTCAGCGGTGACTGGGACTATGTGAGGGAGGACATCAAAGCTGTTATTGATGTCACTCACGCCGCTGGACAAAAGGTGAAAGTTATCTTCGAAAACTGCTATCTCTCGGACGATCAGAAGATTCAGCTTTGCGAAATCTGCAGTGAATTCAACGCCGATTGGGTGAAAACATCCACAGGCTACGGCACTGGCGGTGCCACGATGGATGATCTTCGCCTGATGAGAAAACATGCTGCGGCCAATGTGCAGGTGAAAGCCGCCGGTGGTGTACGCGACATGGACGCACTGTTGCAGTGTCGCGAAATCGGCGTCACACGTATTGGAGCCAGTGCGACGCAGGCCATGCTGGATGAATGTCGATTACGACTCAATCTGGAACCAATTCGCTTCGCCGGAGATTTGGTGGTGGACGGTTATTAAAGATTGTTCGACGATTTCTTTTCCCACGTATTCTGCCTGCCCACGCACACTTGGAGTTCCGATGAACAGACTTCTTTCACTTGCCGCCTGCATCGTAATCAGTAGCTATGCGGAAATCGCAATTGCTCAAACCTACACAAACCTGATTCCGGATCGATCGTTGCACCTTTGGAACTTGCCCAATGGCGATCCCGTTGAAAAGGGCTGGAGTTTTGATACTGATGGATCGCTGCATCTGGTCGGCAAAGGTGACAATATTCTGACTCGAGACGAGTATCAGAACTTTGATCTTTGGTTTGACTTTCGGATCTCAGAAAAAGGCAACAATGGGATCAAGTATCGAGTGCAGAAGTACGGTTCGTCATGGCTTGGGCCTGAATACCAGATTCAGGATGATGCGGCGTTTCCAAAGTTGCCAGCGAAGCATTATACAGCTTCGTTGTATGATCTGATCGATCGTTCCAACCCGGTATTTGAACGCCGTTATCGGCCGCTGAATGAGTGGAGTTCTGGTCGCATTATCGTCCAGAACAATCGCCTTCGCCATTGGATGAACGGAAACCTGATCATCGACGAAGATTCAAATTCCCAGCATTTCGCCGAGGCCGTTGAGGCCAGCAAGTTCAAAAATACCGCAGGCTTCGGAAAGAACTGTTCAGGCCGGATTATGCTCACCGATCACGGCAGCGAGGTCTGGTATCGCAATCTCTACATCCGTAACTTGAACAATTGCCCGATGGTCCGCTGATACAAACGGATCGGGTGGCCGGGGCTGGACTGAGCGAAGCGAACGAAGCCCCGGCGTTTCGGGCTGGACAAACTTGATTGATGAACGGGCGTAGCTTTTTGATCCGCAACGTTCTTAATGATCGCGGCACAGGCTTTTTGAATCCAGACGTCACCGATCCACGATTCGCCATCATACGGGACGACTCAATCGGTACGCCAACTGGCGTCGGAGAACATCTGTTGCATCTGAATCGCAGCAATTTCGTTTGTGCTGTGGATGATCAACGGTGGCGATGTGGTGAGTTTACCCGCTGGAGAATTCTGGCCGACCAGATATCGAGTCACAGCAACACCATCGCCAGCGTCAACGGACTTACCGTCATGCAAAACAGGATCCAAATCGTTATCGAGGGAGATTAATGCAATCTCATCCCAGACTGCAGCCTGAAGAGCTTGAATCATCGAATCCGAGGTCTCGAAAAACGAAACACCGAACATTGGGAGGCAGTCGGCAATATGCTCAAGCATTGCAGTCCGCCGATCAGCGTTGTCTTCAAGGATGAGGATTCGCATGAGATGCCTTCATTCGGAAACTTGTTGCTTTATCCAGCGTGCTCGTCTTCGAACAAGTATCGTTCGTCAAATGTGATTCCGTGACGGATCAGGAAGTTTCGGTACTCATCTTCAAACGAGATTCCGCTGTGATGTTCTTCCTGATTTTCGATGTATCGATCCACATCGGGCATTTTTGATTTGCTGACCGAAAACGCCGCGAAACCACGTTGCCACCGAAATTCTGATGTTGTACGTCGATTGTCGTTGATCCACTTCGACGAACTGGCCTTCATCGCTCGCAACATGTTCGACACCGCAATGCGAGGCGGAATGCCGCAGAGAATGTGCACGTGGTCTTCGATGCCGCCGATCGAATCCAGGTTGCCACCTTCGTCGCGAATAATGCCTCCAATGTAGGTGTACAATTCCGGACGCATTGGTTTCAGCAGGAGCGGTCGTCGATATTGCGTTCCGAAAATGAGGTGATATTTGAGGCAGGTGTATGTCGACATTGGATGTGTTTTCGTTGGTGTTTTTGTTAATCAAAAGATACGCGACGGTACCGTTTCGAATTGCACATGGCAAGTCCGCCCCAATCTTCCCCCGCAAAACATGCATCGATGCAAATTACGATTCGCCAATGAGCAGTCGTGTGACGATTTGCGATTGGCTGCGGAGCAGCCGTGGTTGGTAGCCTCGGGTGCAAACCCGAGGAACGTCAATCAAACGAATGTGTGAAGCTCCGGAGGAGCGGCGTAACGAATTCGCGTGCGTTGATATCAATCCGGCCATCGCGAATTCACGTCACCCCCATTCGGGGTTTTCGATCTCTGTCTGATCTCTGACCTGTGGTTTGCACCACAGGCTACCAACCGCCGCTGCTTCGCAGCGAATCGCAGAAAAACGCCGATGATCGGTCCCGAATCTCGCCATCCGTCGCTGCTCCGTACCGATCCAAGAATGTCTGCGATTGGCTGCGGAGCAGCTGCGTGAGGTAGCCGCGGGTGCAAACCCGAGGAACTTTTCATCACAGTCGCAATGACCTATCCCTTCGCCAATTGCCTCAACACCGTGTGCAGAATTCCGCCGTTGCGGTAGTAGACGACTTCAACCGGCGTGTCGATGCGGCAGGTGGTGACGAAGAGGACCATTTCTCCGTTGGGTTTGCGAGCGATCACTTCGACCGCCTGGCGAGGTTCCAGTTTGTCGCTTAAA
>JANOZG010000455.1:0-11587 GCA_031429275.1 Planctomycetota bacterium | reverse complement strand
AACCAACGAGCCTAACCGCCAGCGTCGTGAATCGCTTCCATTCCCTCAAGCCGTCGTTTGCCAATGCAGCATCATGGCCAGATCACATCAGAAATCACACTACGGTGAGGATCATATGGGCTCCGTGATTTTCCGGAACGTCAGGTTGATTCTTTCTCCGACGATCTTCCTGGTCTTCGGTATCTCATGTTTCCAGAATTGCTGCATTGTTCCAGCCATGATGATGAGTGTGCCGTGTCCGACTGAAAAGTTCATCGTTTTTTTCGTCGTGTTGTGCCTGATGCGGAAGGTTCGGGTGGCACCCAGTGATAGCGACCCGATCACGTCACCCATTTCCGGCTCATCGTCCGCGTGCATTCCCATGCTGTCCTGACCGTTGCGGTAGCGATTCAGCAGACAGTAGTTGTAGTGTCCTTTGACAGCTTCGATTTTTCCTTTGATCTCAAGCAGTGTTGGCATCCACGGAAGCGCTACGTTGTCTCGACCGGAATATCGATAGACAATTCCCGCCTCGCCATAGGACGAGATCAGGCGAGGCTGCATGTAGCCGAAGATGCCCGGCTTCTGCTCCCAAACGCACTGATCTCGCAACTCGATAAAGTAATGATCAGCAACATTGGCGTCGAGAAACGCATCATCGTAGACCAGAACTCCGCCATCCTCCAGTTCGATGGTTTCCATCAGCTTTCGTCTACTGTTCTCACGTTTCTGAAAACACGCCCCGAGTTGATATCCACGCTGAGTTCTTACCACAAAAGCACGAAAAAAGCCACGTTACGATTTCTCATAACGTGGCAAAGATGGAGGCGGGGGGAATTGAACCCCCGTCCTGTTGTCCCACAACCAAAGCCTCTACGTGCGTAGTTTGTTGATTAAGTCGCCGTGGAGAGGTTCAGCAAACAAGACCATCCACGGCCAGTCCATCACAAATCTCGCATCAGCCGTAATGGACGGTTGAACTGATGCCAGCCCAAATTTGCAACTGACGGTCGGCTCCTTAGGCGAAGATCCTTAGGTCAGCGTAGCTTATCTCTAAGCTGCGAGAGAGAACTGCGGTTTTGCAGTTATTGTTGATCTGCTTTTTACGAGGCCAGCTGATCAACCTCGGCACGCCACCCTGATTGCCAGTAACCCAGTCGATTCCGATCGCCCCCGAGTTCTGCTGATCAGTTCAGCATTTTCTACTTTCGGCATTGTAGACAGACACCTGCAGGTTTGAAGGGGAGTTCCTAGGATTTTGTGTCCGGATACTGCAAAGATCCGGTTATCGGAACGCAGGACTCGTTGTGCCATCCGGATTGATTATGGGTACCGCATTTTCGACGCGTCCCAAAGCTCGACAACCAGGTCCGGCTTTTTCAGTGCCCAAATCGGCCTCCATGGCATCCGCCAGAGCAAGAAGTTCAGCGACAACGTGAGGATTCGCTCCCGCGATGTTGTTGGATTCCGCGATATCCTCTTCCAGATTGTAAAGTTGCTGCGAGGGCATGGACTTCGCAGTTGCCTGCTTTGCGTTTTTCTTTTTGGTTTTGCCATTACTTCTGCGATTGTAACTTCGTCAGGATTCAGTCCAACGGAACCTGCTGGAAACAGCACGCCCGCAATTGGCAGCACGCGCTTTGGATAGCAGCCCGTCATTAACGATGATCGAGACGGCGAACACACTGGCGCGGCGTAGTGCGATGTCAGCAACCGGCCTTCTTTCGCCATTCGATCCAGATGCGGAGTGCGATTCAGAGTGGAGCCAAACGGACCTATGTCGGCGTATCCAAGGTCATCGATGTTTATGATGACGAAGTTGGGTGTTTCGCCAACGACAGCGGCAGCCGTGGTGGATGTGGTTGCGATGACAATGGTGGCCAGCACCAGTGCTCGTCGAGTAGAACAGGAGACCGCGGGGTTCATTCTTCATGGTCCTGCGATGGAACAGCGTAACTTCAGAATCTTCGACTCAGGCTTCATTCCGCGCGGGTTTTATGTCGTCGAATTTCGGTTCGACCGGAGAAGGACGTCCCACAGGTCGTGCCAAGGTTTTTGACCAGAGACTGATTAACTTGGCATCGTCGATGACTGTGCCTTTCAGCTGTTGCTTGATCAGGTTCATGATCGACAAAACATCATCGTCATTTGCGTTCAGATTCAGCTCGAGCAATCGATGCGCAACGGCTCGGCGACCGCTGTGTCGGCCAAGCACAAGCTGTAGGTCGGGACCGCCAACCAATTCAGGGCGGAATGGTAAATACGTGTCGGGATTCTTCAACAGGCCATCCTGATGAATGCCCGCTTCGGTGGCGAAAATGTTGGCACCGCCGACTGGTTTCATCCGTGAAATTGCAACGCCGGTGAGTTCCGCGACCAGATGACACAGAGGTGCCAGCCTGGTTGTATCAATTGAATGCCGGCGCTTGTACTGATCGAAGTGCAGTGTAAGTGCCATGACGACTTCCTCGAGCGAAGCATTGCCCGCTCGTTCGCCAATTCCGTTGACGGTGCATTGCACGACGTTCGCACCTTCGTCGATGCACGCCAGTGTATTCGCAACGGCGAGTCCAAGATCATTATGAAAATGAACGGCCAGCAAGGCGCGGTCCAGATTCGGGACGCCGTCCTGAATGGCCTTGATGAAGTCGCGAGCTTTTTCGGGCGTCAAAAGACCGACGGTGTCCGGAAAACCGATTGTGGTAGCACCGGCATCAATGGCTTCCCGATAGCACTGGCAAAGGTAGTCCACTTCAGTGCGACTGGCGTCTTCGGGACTAAAGGCGACAATCCGAAATCGTGATGCCGCATATGAGACCGAATCGGTAATGATCTGCAGAATTTCACTGCGGCTTTTGTTGAGCTTGTGAGTTCGGTGCAGCGGGCTTGTGCCGCAAAACAAACTTACGCCTCGCTTGTGGGGCGGGTTGCCTTCGAGCGCGCGATCGGCGGCATCAATGTCTGATTTCAGCGTACGACACAGGGCGGTGAGCACTGGTCCTGTGACGACGCCGATCATCATACGAATGGCTTCAACATCAGCTTCGGAACTGGCTGGAAAACCAGCATCCAGCGAATGGACGCCAGCGTTCTGCAATGCAAGCGCGATGCGAACTTTCTCGTGCGGCTCCAGCGTTGCGCCGGGCATTTGTTCGCCGTCGCGGAGCGTTGTATCACTGAACAGAACTTTGCCACTGCGTTTATGGTGGCTGATAATCGCATGGCGAACGGTGTTAATAACCTGCCGGGACACATTTTGCAGGAATGGTGATCGTGCCATGAGTGTCGTCCGAGGGTAAACAGTCTCGGTCTACAAAACAAAACGGCGAGCGGTGTGGCGTGAGCCCACTACCGGTACAACTGCGACTTTCGAGGTGCATTAGCCCCCTTGAATCCCAACGTACCGGGAAGCTCACGCATCCCGCTCGCCGATCTTTGAAACTCTACAGAACCTTTGTGACGCCAGGAGTTGGAATCGCGTACGTCAGATCGTCGTTTGGACGAACCGGTGGCATGTCGTCGAAACTATGGAACGTCTCAACTGGCGATACTCGGATGTTAGATGCCAGGGCATCGGCCATCTTGATAACCTGACCAGAGTAGGTTGCCATTCGTCCGAGAATCGATGTCATCGAGCTATGGGCACCATACTCGGCTTCGTTAGGTCGTTCACCACGGCGAATTGCTGCGAACAGGTCATGATGTTCCTGCTGATGACCGTCATGCAGGTTCTTACGCTTGCCATCACCGGCAGCTCGAGGATACTCCCACTTCAGCTTCCCCTTCACATCGAAGATGCGTCCGTTTCCGAGGTCACAAGAACCGTCGGAACCGTGAGCAAACTCGTTCACTTCATTCCAGCAGTTGCCGATGTGGCGGCATTGGCTGAGCAGCACGGACTTTTCACCGTCTTTTTCGTAGTTGAATTCGACGAAGTGATGGTCATAGATTTCGCCGTACTCTTTGCCCGTGCGAACCTGGCGGCCGCCCTGGCCCTGTGCCGAAACCGGAGGCCCACCCATCAACCAGTTGATGACGTCAAGGTTGTGAATGTGCTGCTCTGTGATATGGTCGCCGCACAGCCAGTTAAAGTAATACCAGTTTCGCATCTGGTAATCCATTTCTGACTGACCATCCTTGCGAGGCCGAACCCAGACACCTTCGCCGTTCCAGTAGCATCGAGTTGCGACGATGCGACCGATCTCACCATCCTGCAGACGCTTAATTGTCTCGACATAGATCGGTTCATGGTGACGCTGCAGACCGACCGCAACAGCAAGGTTCTTTGCTTTTGCAATCTGATTCGCGTCAAGTACCTTCTGGACACCGATGGAATCGACCGCCACAGGTTTTTCCATGAAGACGTGTTTTCCAGCGTTGACCGCAGCTTCGAAATGCAGCGGACGAAACCCCGGAGGAGTTGCGAGAATGACAAGATCGATATCCTGCTCCAGCACTTTCTGATAAGCATCGAAGCCTACGAACTGTCGTTCTTTTGGCACATCAACTTTTTCGCCGTGTGCTTTCGAAACAGTCTGCAATGCTCTACCCAGATTGTCTTCAAACGCATCAGCCATGGCGACGAGTTTCGTCGGGCCTTCCGTGTTCAATGCCTGTTCTGCGGCACCGCTGCCACGACCACCGCAACCGACAAGGCCGATGCGAATCGTGTCGTTGCCAGCGGCGTGAGCTGCACGAATGGGATCCAGGCCAGTCAGAATTGAAGCTCCTGCAGCAGCAACTGCGGATGTTTTCAGGAAGCCTCGACGTGAGGCATCGGGTGAACCAGTAGCCATCAAATTTCTCCGGATAAAATGTAGGACTTGGCCCACAGAACTCAACGATCTGGTTGATGAGACCAGATTCGACGGCAGTGCGGGGTCAGGGGAAAAGCGATACTAGTTCACTCATTCGCGAATGGGGAACTTTCGCATCGTGATCATCCTACGGTTTAGCCCGTCGATTCGCAAACGTGTAGAACAGTTTGAGGCCTTCATAAGTCCGCATTGCCGGATGTTGTCGGATTGCCGCCGCTGCGAAGAACGATTTCCGCTTTGAAGATCACCTGTTCGTCAATGCCAGAGTCTCGCATGTGTTGAATTGTACGATCAATATCATAGGCCACACGGCGAAATTCCACACGTCCGTTTTCAATGATCGCATAGGCCGCTCGCGGATCGCCGTCACGTGGTTGACCGACGCTGCCGGGGTTGATTACCTGTGTCTTTTCCAGTTGCAACTGCATTGGAATGTGAGTGTGACCAACACACACAAAATCGACATCAACGTGTTCCAGTCGCTGTTGCCACTGCTCGACGTTATCATCGATATATTCATCCATAGGATCACGGGGCGTGGCGTGAACCATCAGAAACTGATAATCGCCAATCACCAGATGACGCGTAACGGGCATTTGCGCCAGCCATGTCATGTGTTCGGCATTTAACACGTGAAAATGATGCGGCCTCATCGCGGCGACCATCTTGCGAAACGTGCCGCCGGGCCGAACCGTGACGCGTTGAGCAACAGAGTGGTCATGATTGCCACGCACAACACTCGTCGCGTTTCGACGCACCCAATCGATGCAGGGTACGGGGTCGCAGGCGTAGTCAACGACGTCGCCAAGAAACAGACACGCATCAAATCTTTCATCGATCGCCGAGAGCGCGGGCCAGTTGGCGTGGATGTCAGCAATCAGAAGAATTCGCACTGGTCGTGATCCGGGTTCGAGTTGCCATCCGCAAATGGAAGGCGTTCATAGTTTGTTAAGTGTTGATCGTCTGTATTGTCAACAAAACGGCCGTCAATTCGCAACCGGATCGAGAAAATGCACTTACTCTCAGGTGGCCGTTGTTGCAGTGTTCTGATCATTTGCACCATTGTTCGGTCAGGCGTACATTCCCCGCATCATTCCCACAACAGTTTGTATTTTTCAAGGAACAAATCATGGACCGCCGCACATTTCTCAAGGCATCCGGAGCCGGCCTCACGGCGATGTCAATCAGCCACGGTGCCTACGCTGCGGCGGTAACGAAAACTCCGCGAGTCGGCATCATTGGGCCGGGCTGGTATGGCAAAGTTGATCTGTTTCGGCTGTTGCAGGTGGCACCTGTGGAAGTTGTCGGCGTGTGCGACGTCGATAAACGTATGGCAGACAACGCTGCCGATATGGTGGCCGAGCGACAAGCATCCAAGAAGAAACCTCGTACATGGCAGGATTATCGTCAGATGCTCAACGATGAGCAGTTTGACATTATGCTGATCGATACTCCGGATCACTGGCATGCGTTACAGATGATCGACTGTGTGAACAAGGGAATGGATGTCTGGGTTCAAAAGCCAGTCAGTGTGGATGTGATTGAAGGGCAATCAATGCTGACTGCGGCTCGCAGGAACAACCGAGTCGTACAGGTTGGCATGCAGCGTCGCAGCACGCCGCATTTGATCGATGCGAAGAATCGTGTCGTCGATGCCGGACTGCTGGGAGACATCGGTTTGGTGGAATGTTATTGCTACTATCACATGAGAGCCAACAAGAAGCCTCCGGAGATCGCCGTTCCGGAACACTTTGATTACGACCTTTGGGCCGGGCCGGCTCCAAAATTGCCTTACACGGAGATGATTCATCCTCGCAACTGGCGGGCTTTTATGGAATACGGAAACGGTATTCTCGGCGACATGTGCGTTCACATGTATGACATGGTTCGCTGGATGCTGAAGCTTGGCTGGCCAAGCACCATTTCCTCGTCTGGCGGAATTCTGGTGCAGACAGATTCTGCAGCCAACACCACCGACACACAGATCGCCACGTTCCAGCATCCGGACTTTCCGGTGACCTGGCAGCATCGGGCATGGGGCGATGCGCCTGATAAGGAATATCCGTGGGGCGCAACAATCTATGGCGAAAAGGGGACGTTGAAACTGAGTGTCAACAAGTACGAATTCGCTCCTCGCAATGGCGGTGAAAAGTTGACGGGGTCAGCGTTGTTTGAATACGATAAATATCCAGAAGACGAAACGGAAAAGGATCTGGAGCGTCATGTTGCATCAGCGGTGCGTGGCCACATGCTGAACTTCCTCAGCTGTATTGAATCGCGTGAAAAACCTGTCGCTGATATCGAAGAAGGACACATCTCTGCGGCGAGTTGCATCATGGCGAATATGGCGATGAAGCTGGGACGAACGCTGGCATGGGACCCCGCGACTCACACAGTCGTCGGTGATGCGGAAGCCACAACAATGCTTCGCCGCAAATATCGAGATCCATGGGTTCATCCAGAACCAGTCTGACACCTCCGGCGTTTTCGATCTGTTGATCTGCTGATCTCGTCACAATAATGAGCCGCAAGACGGCAGTACCCTGTCAAGGCTCTTTTTGGGGTACGACGAACTTCCAGTCCGTCGATAAAGGTTGCCGACGACGGACTGGAAGTCCTTCGTACAAATACAACTCAACCCCAATTCTAGAGGTTGACACAGCACGAGCCGCAGGTATTTTTCCCGCGTGTTTTAAACTCACCCGCAGTTAACGCTTTGTGGCTCACCAAAACGACCGGCTTGCCCGTCCTGTGTTCAATTCGACTACCCGAAAGCTTTATAATGCCAGAAATTCAACGCATCGGCGAATCCTCTCGCTGGTCTGACGTTGTTATCTATCGAGGTGAAGCCCGCTGGGTCGAAGTTGCAGAAAACGCGACTCAGGACGTTCGTGGGCAGATCGAACAGGTCTTGAATCAGATCGATGCTACACTGGACCTCATCGGCAGCAACCGTGGCTGCCTGCTGCAGGTGATGATATTTCTGGCCGACCTGCAGTCCGCTTCGATACTAAATGAACTTTGGGATCGCTGGGTTCCCACGGGGCAAGCACCAATTCGTGCTTGTGTGGAGGCAAGACTGGCACCAAGTTATCTGGTGGAAATGGTGATTTCGGCAGCGGTAGAGTCGAACACAACATGAAGTTGGCAACATTGGCGAGCTGAGTTTTTACGGTAAAAAACCCTGCCGTGTCGACAACCGCCGGAGAGACTTAGTTCCCAGCTATTTCCAGTGCTTTGTCAGTCGTGCCTTCATGTGTTGGGTGGCCGGGGCTGGACTGAGCGGAGCGAAGGAAGCCCCGGGGTTTCGGGCTGGCGCCCTCCAACCCCGGCCACCCATTAAATCTTGCTGACCGAGCGCTAGGTACCCAGGGGCGTTCTGACTGTTCAGATCGTGGCGACAGTAAAAGGCAGATGGACGGCATCCAATGGACCATTCGGCGTTTTGTCGCTGCGGCGTTGTGAATGCTACTGCGATTCGCGTATTATGCGGCGAGCCTGTTTTCAATGTCTAATTGTTCGTGCGTACATGAGGAGAACGATATGTCATCGGTTAATCGAAAACTCAATACCTGCTCCGACTGCAGTCCAGTCAATCGACGTTCCTTCGTGAGAGCCGTGACTGGTGCGTCGGCGTTGGCGCTGCTTGCAGGGCGTTCAGTCAATGCGGGGTTGTTTTCCGGGCCGTCATTGACGAGTGCTTCAGAAACAGCCGTGAGTGAGTTCTACAAGTCCTTGACTGACGTACAAAAGAAAACACTCTGCTTTCCATTTGAACATCAGCTTCGGCACCGTATCAGTGCCAACTGGCATGTGACTGAACCGACCTTGGGCGAAAGCTTTTATACGACTCAGCAGCGTGAAATGATCGCGCGGATTGTTAAGGGTTTGTGCAGCGAAGAAGGGCACGAACGCATGGAACGCCAGATGAATGACGACGCTGGCGGTTTGCATGAATTCAGTGTCGCTATGTTTGGTGAACCTGGTGCCGGAGCATTTGAGTTCATGCTCACTGGCCGCCACTTGACCCTCAGAGCCGATGGTAACAGCGTTGACAAAGCGGCCTTTGGCGGTCCCATTGTTTACGGTCACGATCAGATTGAAAAAGATGCGTCAAAGAATATTTACTTCTATCAGACGCAGCAGACAAACAACGTCTTTAAGTCGCTGACTGAAGAACAAGCCGGGAAAGCATTGCTGACTTCGGCTCCAAAAGAGGCGGACGTCCAATTGCAGGGTGCGGCCGGAAAATTCGCCGGAATCAAGGTCGAGGAACTGAATGCTGATCAAAAGACACAGGTGGAAAAGACACTCGGTGTTTTGCTGGCTCCATACCGTAAAGAAGATGTCGAAGAAGTGATGGAAATCCTGAAAGAATCGGGCGGTGTGGATCATCTCCACATGGCATTCTTCCAGCAGGAAGACATCGGCGGCGACAAAACCTGGGATATCTGGCGTGTGGAAGGTCCGTCATTTGTATGGCACTTCCGAGGTGCGCCGCACGTTCATGCTTACATCAACATTGGTCATGTCAAGAAGGCTTAAGGAAGTATCATGCAGCCAGAAGAAAAAGCGCGACAGCTGGGTATCAATCTCGAACCACAAACTCCCGGATACCTGAATCTTTGCATTCGGTCCGGGAGCCAGTTGATTACATCGGGACACGTGAGTGACCTCAAAGGCGTGCTCGGCAAGAATCTTGGAGTTGATGAGGGATACCAGGCAGCAAAAGACTGTGCTCAGAAGATTCTGCGTTCAGTTTACAACTGTCATGGCAGCCTGAATGGGTTGCGGGTCATCAAAGTTCTGGGCTGTGTCTATTCAACTGGTGACTTTACGGATCAGCATCTGGTGATCAATGGTTGCTCAGACCTGCTGCATGAAATCTTCGGCAAAACAACCGACGGATTTCACGCCCGCAGCGCGCTGGGTTTCGCAGCGTTGCCGACGGGTGCGGCGGTAGAAATTGAAGCGGTGTTTGAGATCAAGTCATGATGAGGCCATGGCTCGAAATATGGTGACTTCGTGGCTCTCGTGGTTGTTGAGACGCAGCGTTTGAAGCTCCGTCGGCGGTAGCGTTTCTAATAAGCACATCAAGAATTCGTAATCCCGGCGAATCTCGATTCAAATTCACCGAACCCTGAATTTGTAATGAGCGCTTGCTTGAACCAGGACTCGTGTTTTGACAAAGTGCGACCGCTTGCATTTTGAACCAAATCGCGTTTATGTCGTCGGTTAGATCTTTGTTCAAAAACGGTCCTTGTTCCGATATTCCATCCGCAGGAGATATCCTTGCACGCTGATTTTTCCGCTTCGCCCGAAGAGCAATCGTCCTCGTCCAGTGGCCCGTGGTACAAAGAACTGAACCGCTATCATTGGTTTGTGTTCGTTGTGGCAGCGCTCGGCTGGCTGTTTGATACGATGGATCAACAGCTGTTCAATCTCGCTCGGCCGTTGGCGATGAACGAACTGATCAGCATTCAGAGCCTGGGCGAATCCGAGATGTCGGCCACTCGCCGCGTCGAGCTGCAGAAGTTATGGAACACTTCGCAAACTGAAAATCCGGGAACAACAACGCCGGACGGAAAAGTCGTGCTTCCGCCTGGGATGGCTGAGTTCGAAAAGCTGAATCTTACTGCCGAAGAGAACAAGTTTCTTGGAGGCAAACGCAAGGACTATGGCGGTTACGCGACGTCCATTTTTCTGATCGGGTGGGCAACCGGTGGGCTGTTTTTTGGTGTCCTTGGGGACCGCTGGGGTCGCGTCAAGACGATGCTGGCGACGATTATTGTGTACTCGATTTTCACCGGATTGAGCGCCTTGTCCACGGGGTTCTGGGACTTCTGTTTCTGGCGATTTCTGACAGGCCTTGGAGTCGGTGGTGAATTCGCTGTCGGCGTCTCCCTTGTTGCGGAGGTCATGCCGTCACGAGCTCGCCCGCACGCGCTGGGACTTCTTCAGGCATTGTCGGCAGTTGGTAATATCACGGCCGCGTTGATCGGGATGGCGGGCACCTCATGGCGTGTGATGTTTCTGATTGGTACGGCTCCAGCTCTGTTATCCCTGTTTGTTCGCCGTCGCCTGAAGGAGCCGGAACGCTGGCAGTCCGTTTCCGCGACCGAAGGTGTCGCGAAGCAACTTGGTTCTTACAGCGAACTGTTTGGAAACCCAGAACTGCGATATCGCGCTTTGATTGGCTTGCTGCTGGCCAGCGCCGGGGTCATCGGACTTTGGGGCATCGGCTTCTTTGCGCCTGACTTACAGCGAGAAGTCTTCAAACCAGTGTTTGAAGCGGAAGGCTTGAAGGGTCTCGAACTGGAAGCCACCATGAAAAGGTGGTCCGGGATCACGTCTCTGGTGCTGAATATGGGAGCATTTTTTGGCATCTTTATGTTCAGTTATGTGAGTCACTATCTGGGACGAAAACCGACGTTTGCGCTCTGCTTTGTCGGAGCCATGTTTGCAACGATGAACGTCTATTGGAATCTGGGAAAGTTCTCCGGCGTCTATGACATCTTCTGGATGGTGCCGCTGATGGGATTCTTCCAGTTGTCAATCTTCGGAGGATATGCCGTTTACTTTCCGGAGCTGTTCCCGACTCGCCTGCGAAGTACCGGAACGTCATTCTGCTATAATGTCGGACGGTTCATCGCTGCACTCGGACCGTTCACGCTGGGGAAGCTGATTCGGTATGTTTATTCTGGCCCCGGTTACGAAGGTGTAATGTCCTTTCGATACGCCGGGGTCACGATGTGTGCAATTTTCCTCATTGGACTGCTGGCAGTGCCCTT
>JANOZG010000454.1:0-8016 GCA_031429275.1 Planctomycetota bacterium | reverse complement strand
CAGTTTCTGCAGTTGATCCAGCACCACCTGGCACAAACACCAGTCCGTCCCGCATATTACCCTGGAGCGGCTGAACGATTTCGGCGATTTTCTGGCACCAATATGCAGCCAGACGATCGTGGATGTCTACCATGGACATTGCTGACAGGACAGTCGATCACAGAACGCCCCGAATTGTTTCAGGAAGAGTCGTTTGTCTGCGTTTGTGCAGAAACACAATTGGGCGGTGACACACCGGAACAGTTCCTCGCCGCAGCCACCGAATTTGTGAACGATCAAATGACCGGAACTCTTTGCGCCTCAGTCACGATTCCCCCCGGATTTCGTACTCAATATGCGACCGCATTTGAGCGTTGTCTTACGCAGCTTCGTTATGGTTCCGTCTGTGTGAATCAATGGTCAGGACTCGCCTATGGATTGACGAGTCCACCTTGGGGTGCATATCCTGGTGCGACTTTGCGCGATGTTCAAAGCGGCATCGGAAACGTACACAATACCTATTTACTGGATCGTGTTGAAAAAACCGTTCTCGAAGGGCCACTGGTCAACTTTCCAAAACCAATCTGGTTTCCTTCGCATCGAAAAGCTGTTGACGTTGCGAATCGACTCGTGCGTTTGTACGAAAACCTTTCTGCACTGCATTTGCCGGGTTTGTTTGCGGCTGCAATCTCCGGATAACATGTCCTCACTTGATCACTTAAGGAAATACGTTTGAAACCGACACTATTCTGCCACGTAATCTGCCTCGCCCTGACGTTCATCAACGCCTCTGCGGCACCTTCGCTGGCCGAAGAGAACGGCGAGAATGCCCCCGCTGCCGCGGCGGGGTCGACGAAGATTCTGAAACCTGGCGAGACGGCTCAGTTTGAACTGCAAGCCGCCTTGATCAACGCCTCGCCCGGTGACGTCATTGAACTTCAAGCCGGCACGTATCACTTCAACACGGAAATCAATGTTGTCTGCGACAACGTCACGATCCGCGGAGCAGGGCGGGACAAAACAGTTTTGTCATTTCGCAACCAGGCCGCGGGAAGCAGCGGAATCGTCGCGACAGGCAATGCATTCGTCATAGAAAGCCTGGCGGTCGAAGACACCGTTGGCAACGCGATCAAAGTTCTGGGGGCACAAGACGTAACATTTCGTGACGTCCGAGTCGAATGGACTGATGGCCCGAAAGACACAAACGGCGCCTACGGAATCTATCCCGTGGAATGCCGCAATGTGCTCATCGAGAACTGTGTCTCCATTGGCGCATCAGATTCCGGGATCTATGTCGGCCAGTCGCAGGACGTCATCGTGCGTGGCTGCTTTGCGAAGCAAAATGTCGCAGGAATTGAGATTGAAAATACTCTGCGGGCCGACGTTTTCGATAATACCGTAACGGACAATACCGGCGGAATTCTGGTGTTTGATCTGCCAGGGTTGAATTTGACGAACGGCGGCCAGGTGCGAGTCTTCAAGAATCAAATCAAGGATAACAACCACGTGAATTTTGCCCCGAAGGGCACCATGGTTGCCGATGTGCCGGCGGGCACGGGCGTGATGGTAATGGCCACGGATAACGTTGAAATCTTTGACAATGATGTGACCGGCCATCAAACAGGCAATGTCCTGATCGTTAGTTTTCTAATCACGGAACGCAAAATCGGCGACGAAAAATACGACCCGTTTCCCGAAAATGTCTCGGTGCACAACAACCGCATCGCCGGCGGCGGACTGAAACCTTCCGGCCAACTCGGCGCACGCCTGGCGTTGGTCATGGGCGGGGCATTTCCAGACATCCTGTTTGATGGATTGCGAAACCCGCAAAAACTTGAAGACAAGAATGGTCCGGTTCCTGTTCCATTGAGAATACGAGATAACGGAGATGCCACATTCGCCAACATCAACATCGGTGATCTCTCGCTCCAAAACATCACCTCGGGGAAATACAGCATTGGACGGGAGCTTGAACCCTACGCGGCAGACATTTCGCCCCTTGACGTGGTCACCTTGAAACCGCACGGCAAAGCGGTTTCGAACGGCAATCCGGCCGTCGCTGTCTATCGGGCTGCACCGGAGAAGCTTTCCGCATGGGGGCTTTATGTGAATCGAAACAATCGATGGACGGCCGCTGAGGAACTGAATGAGTATGACCTGATCACTCCGCTGTTTTCAGACTACACGGTGAAACACCGCTATGTGCGATTGCCTGCCGGTGCCAGCATGACCTGGAACGACACCGACTCATTGGAATTCCCTGTCGGCACGGTGATCGCAAAGACGTTCGCGTACCCGGATGACGCGGATGATCAAACGCCTGGGGAGCGATTTATGGAGACACGCATTGAGCACCGTGAAGCGTCTGGTTGGTATGGCTACTCATATGTCTGGAACGAAGATCAGTCTGATGCGACGCTCAGCCTTGGTGGTGGAGTTGTCGATGTGTCATGGAAACAGGCGGACGGCAATCTTCGCAACAACAAATACCAGATTCCGAACGCCAATCAATGTCTCAGCTGTCACAGCAGCAACGACAAATACGTTCCCCTCGGCACAACAGCTCGAAATTTAAACAGACCGGGTGTTGATAAGGACGCCGGAAACCAGCTTGCAGTGTGGGCAGAACAGGGGCTGCTGAAAGCCTGTCCATCGCCCGAACAACAACCCAGACTCGCGGCATACGATGACGCCAAGAGTGGCAGTCTTGACCAGAGAGCGCGAGCCTGGCTGGAAGTCAACTGCGCTCACTGCCACAACCCAACAGGCTCCGCCAGAACATCTGGACTGGACCTGAGGACGGCACAAATGGATCTTGCCAAATTCGGCGTCTTCAAATCGCCTGTCGCCGCTGGCAAAGGATCCGGCGGCCGACGATATGACATTGTCCCTGGCAAACCCGACGAATCGATTTTGATGTACCGCCTCGAAACCGAACAGCCCGGCGCGCGAATGCCAAGCCTGGCACGCAATCTGATTCACGAAGAATCCAATGCGTTGATCCGTGAATGGATTCTCTCGCTGACGGCCGAGACTGATTCAAAGCTGAAATAGTGCGAACGTCGTTTCTGTCCGCTGATGCAACAGGCTATTTCTTACGGGCAGTTTTGCTCGTCGCCTGCTCGCGATTTTCCTGCACTCTGAACTTCACGATCTTCTTGATCAAAGTGTAAGGAATAGCAGAATCAAGCGGAAACTGAACTGACCCCTTCGCGTTCTTGTAAACCGACAACGCATCCTTAAACTGCTCGATGCCGGACGGAGCGGGGTAGAACCCTATATGTTTATTGAATGCAGCAAAATGGACGAGGTTTCCGTTCAGAACAAATGTCGGAATCTGATACTTGATGGCTTCTTCAGCATCTGGAGCCGCCTCTTTGATGATGCCACGGATCTTCTCCAGAATCTCCTGCACATCCTCGGAGAAGCCCTCGATGTAAGCGTCAATCGTAGTCGGAGCTGCGGGGCTTGGTTTCATTTCACTTGATCCATGTGCTTTACATTGAAGTTATAGCCGAACGTTGGTAATCGAGCCTGTTGGCCCGCGTCGGCCATGGCCATGCCGACGCAGAGTATACAGTCTCCCCCGATGCCCGGAAAGAACGGTCACCATACACGCGAAGCTACAGCCACAGATCCTTTCACTCCAAAGGCAAAATGCCGAACTGTACCTGTACACGAACCTGAAATTTTACTGCGGTGGGTGGCACAAAGAAAACGCGATCGCCTTCGGGAAGACCGCCGCCAGTCGCACTCGCTTGTTCCTGCCCAACAGGATTCCAGACGCATCCAAAGTCAACCATTTGATTACCTTGATCATTGATCGTTTTTGGCAATCCGGGTTTCGAACCAAGGACTTTCGTCATACGTGTCGCACGTTTTTGTGCGTTTTCCACTGCCAGTTCCCGAGCTGTTTCCCAGAGTTCATTGGAATCTGCAACCGTGAATTGAATGGACTCAATCGTCGTCGCGCCAGCTTTGAGTACCGCAGTTGTCAGCGCCTCCGCCTGGTTGAGATCCGACAGTGCAAACCGAAATCTCTGAGTGACAAAGTACCCGAGAAACTCGCTTCTGTTGTCGTATCTTGGGGTAATCGTGTACTCCCTGGTGAGAGTCCGGGCATTGTCCAGTTTAAAGGGACGAGCGGCCTTCACGACCTGACCGCAGCGCTGTCTCAGTTGCGTCTGCAACTTTTCTAAATCCATATCATTCAGCGTGACTGCAGCGTCGAGGAAAAACACGTCCGGCGTCGCGCTCACAATTCCTTCAGTATTCACGGTGATCGTGCCGGGTAATTCCTCGGCCATCAACGACCTTGTGGTCACAGATAACAATAAACACAAAACCATTCGTAACATGAGACACCCTTTCTACGGATTCATTCGTACTTTGAAACATGGGACAACACTACGGACATCTTGGACTCTCCGGTCAACCTTCGGGACAACAGTAGGTGCTGAAGACTTCCGGAGTCGGCAACTGTTCATCCTGCATACGTTGTTCCCAGTCGAGTCGCGAGTCGAGTTCCGAGCCACTGGAAGCGACTCCACTAGACGCAATGCCGCCCGTGACGGCACACAGCATGATGAATGACAGGCGAACAAGCGACAAATACTTCTTCTCGCCGCGTCCCAGAACCCGCTGAATTCTCAGCAACAATGGAGCTCCGTTGGATGCCATCAACAGGGGCTGCAATACGCCGCGTGAGCTTTCCAAAAACGCCAGAACTTTGGCATAGTCAATCGGATTTGTGCCACTCGAAATAACACGATCATCACAGGCGAATTCACGTTCCATTCGGATTCGCCACGACAGCAGCCACGTCGCCGGGTGGTAGAACAAGATTAATTCAGCCAGAGATTGCAGCAGGTTCCAAACGAAATCTCGGTTCTCGATATGGCAGGATTCATGAGCAACCAGGATTCGGGCCTGGTCTGCAGACAATCTCACGGCAAAGTGCCCAGGAATCAGAATCAGCGGTCGCCACCAGCCGATCGTGACTGGATGCTGTAACCAGCGAGTCGAGGTGATCCGTACCTCAGCCTTGGCAGTCTTTCCTTGTATATCTCCCCAGTGAACCGGCGGTGCTTCAAACGATGTTCGACGAAGAAACGAAACAAATGCCAGAGATGCTCCAAGCTGGAGAGATCGAATCATTATGCCAGCCAGAATGAACGCTCCAATCCACGAAGCATACGTCAGGCCGAAAATCTGTCGACCGCTCCATATCGGCCAGTTCGAAAGCTGACCAGATTGCAACGCCACAAACACCCCGACAGTGAGGATTACGGTAGATGTCAGCAAGAGCAGTCCAATTTTCGAACGCCACCGCGCGGACCGCGGAAATAGCAACAGGACCTCAGCGAGGATTCCAGCCAAACTGACGATCCACAATGAGTGAATGGCCGCAATTCCGCACAAATCCATCGTCATCGGAAGTCCGCTGCATGCGCTCATTTTTGCTGTTCCTCGATGAGTTTCTGAATTTCACGCAATTCCTTCGCGGATGCCGCACGACTTTGAATCGCACCTTGCAGAAGTTTTGTGATCGAACCTTCAAACGCCAGATCGAGCACACGTTTCAGCAACTGTGACT
The DNA here is from genome assembly GCA_031429275.1 of Planctomycetota bacterium. Classification (GTDB taxonomy): domain Bacteria; phylum Planctomycetota; class Planctomycetia; order Planctomycetales; family Planctomycetaceae; genus SXXK01. The sequence continues at coordinate 2,441 of JANOZG010000454.1, read as the reverse complement.
GCGTTGATTGCTGCGACACTGCGGCCTCATACAGATGACTTCGCTGCGAATCGTCGCGAGTCAGCAGATTCTTTTCCAACATGATCTGCATGGTCTTCAAAACAGTCGTATAACTGACACCCGATGCAGCCGCCACAGATGTATGCACATCACGAACAGTCAGTGGTCCGCGATCCCACAGAACTCGAAGAATCCCGAATTCACTGCTTGTCGGGTGAGGCGTTGCCGGGCGGGCCATTCAGTCGATCCAATTTGCACGCACGACGCAGAAAACTGGGGCACGGGAGCGTCGCTCTAAATCAACAGGCTACAAAACTCCATGACATACGAAATAATCCGTACAACGTTGGAGGAATCGAACGATTTTCAGAAATTCATCCCTTAATTGATTCACTCCAGCGAGAACGCCGCGATGTCAGGGCAACGTCGATCGCGACTAAAGTTGTCAGGAAATGCCAAGTCCGTTGCCGCCCGGAAATCTCAATTGAACTAAAATCAGCGGCTGAAAGACCCTGCTTTGCCAGCAGGTGCGTCGGCCCCATGGAAAAATCCAACCGGATTTCTGAACAAAATTGCTCCGTCATGTACTCAATTGGGCAGAGGCCAATCGTTTCAATAAAGAACGAATCTGCATCGACGAAGGAGCCGGATCATGTCGCGAAGTCAAGTGCCGTGGCTTGTGCGGGTGTTGTATACTCACAACCCCTTCTATTTGATCAGTGCGTGTCTGTTTGTGTACGGTCTGAAACTGATGTTTCGCGTCGGCGATTCGTCGGTGCTCTTTAACCGGGGCAGCGTTGCATATATGCAGCCATGGAATCTGATGGCGAGTCTGGCTGCCGTGACTATTCTCATGGCGGTGACTGCAGTTCTGATCGTGCGACTGGGAAAAGTCTGGGAGGATGCCAGATCACTGGTGCTCATCGTGCTGCTGATGTTCTTAGCCATCGCTGTCAGCTTTGACGAACTCATTAATGTGGCGTCTCATGCAGACAACCGGCTGACTCAGGTCGCTCTGCTGTTTGGCTGCGGAGTCCTGTTCTCACTGGCCACAGCAGAAGGCTTGATTCGCGGGCTGAAGCTGAGTATTCCGTGGGTATATCGTTTTCCGCTTTACACATTTATCGTGTTGTTCTTTATCTGGCCATCGCTGTTGCTGCCAGGATTGATTCCGCTCAATACGATCCAGTTGCGGTTCTTGATCGTGGCATTTCCGGTTGCGGCAGCGGTTGTCACGTTGAGTCTGATACCGGCGGTTCGCAAGGGAGCGTCGATCATCGCCGACAACGGAACTCCGTGGAAATGGCCATGGTTACCCTGGACACCGTTTGTTTTTCTATGGGCAGCGGTTTGCTTTCGATCATATTCGCTGACGATCTCGTTTGATACTCCTCTGCAGTCCGGACACTTCTGGGATTCAGCGTTTGGTGTGTACCAACTGGTGCCGCTGTTTGCAGCAATCGCCGTGGTGATTCTGGAGATCGCTGTCGTTCAGAAGAATGTCCGACTGCAGAATTCGGTCTTGTTGTTTTCGCCGTTGCTGCTGATTCCGGCATGTCCGTGGGTTGCACCATGGCATCGGCTCCCGACATATTCGTCTTTTGCCGTCTATATCACCGATTCGATTGGAACTCCGGTGTTTCTGACTCTGATGCTGTTATTCGCGATGGCGGCATGGGCGATCTGGCGCGGTGCGAAGAATGGTCAGGTGCTGTTGAATGTACTTTTGCTGCTGGCAATCTTCGTCGGGCCAACAGCGTTTCGGTCATCAACATCGTCGGTGTTTCAAAACACACAGGCATGGTGGCCTCTCGCCGTCTTCTCCCTCATCCAGTGTGTGACTGGTTGGCGAACTTCGAATCCATGGCGGACGTTTGCTGGCCTGTCAGCGGCTGCTTTTCTGCCATTGATCCTGTTAAACAATTCTGGCAGCGGATTCAGTCAGCTCAGCGAATGGCGGATGTTCATCACGCTGCATCTTCTGCTGATCCCGCCGATGATTGCCTATTGGCGGCCGAGAGACGATGAAGGCGAAACGATACCGGTTTGGAACGCTCTCCAGTGGTCCGCGACGATGCTGATTGGAATCGTGTCGTTGCTGAATCGTCAGATGCCTCCAACAATCGTCCTTGGCTACGCCGCTCTGGTGACCGCATTGATGCCCTTGATTGGAAAACTCATGAAAGAGCAACTGTTTCTGGTTCTGGCAGCGATTCACTGCGGTATCGCACTGGCAATTGGCTGCGTTGGATGTGCGGTTGCGATGTTCACAGTGCAGATGTCGTCCGGAGTTCGGCAGGTGATCTTTGCATGCCTGAGCTTCATCGCGGCGGTGATGATCAGCATCCTCAAATCCGGAGCCGGCCGTCGTATCCGAATTTCCTGGCATCTGTGGCGACGCAGGTCGCGAATGGTTCACAATCAAGCCGCGTGACTGCTGG
>JANOZG010000453.1:0-8832 GCA_031429275.1 Planctomycetota bacterium | reverse complement strand
GGGCGTGACTTTCGGTTCGAAGTTCGTGAGCGGGATCTTCCCTGTCCGAGGCCTGTCCTTGACGAACAGTTTCATAACGAACAAGTTGGTCCCATGGGCGATTGCGTGTATCGCATGGTCCGCGTGCCGCTGATTCCGATCGAAGATTCTTACATGGCTCTAAAGCCCGGGGAGACACCGCCGGAGGAACAGAGCGCGTCCATTTATCTCGAATGGAACAGTCAGAACGGCCGAGTCGTGCTGGAGTTGCTGGATCCGATTCTTGAGTTCGCCGGACACTACGATCTGCTCGCGGACCCGGAACCAGAGCCGCTGCCGGATCCCACTGATGCCGGACCGCCATCGATGACAGAGATCTCGCTCGACGACGACAATGTCTTTCGCATTGATTCCGCGGCTCCTTCAGATTCCGACGACGAAGACGACCCTTTTGGACTGTTTCCCAAAGATCTGAGCCAGCAGATCAGCCTGTCATCGCTTGATTCCGGATCCGTGGACGATTCCTTCCTGCACGACGAGCAGTTGCCGTGGTCCGACAATGAACCGCGGTCACCTCGCAACTGGGATGAAGTGATGCCGGGTATCGATCCCGAAACCAAAGCCATGTATGAGCAATGGGACGAGGTGACTTATGGCACGAAAAATGAACCGCTGACATGGTTGTTCGAAAGCCCGCTCTTTCTGCCGAAACCCGACGCCGTGCTCGATGAGCCGCAGGCATGGAGCGTTCTTCAGTCACTGCTGGCTGCGATGGCTTTGCGAGGCGTGGCGTTCGACATGTGTCGTCACTTTACTGCGATGCAGGCCTATCGACTGCTGATTGAGGAGCTACTTCCAGAGGCCGGAGTTCATCCCAATCTCGTCGCCACTGGATGGGTTCAGCACTACAGTTCGTGGGAATCCTGCAAAGAATGTGAAGCGGAATTCGACGAGGAATACAATCGCCGGAAGAACGGGGAATGACGAATTCCGGTCTCGCTACCGACCTCCGAAATGTCCTATCGACGTGATCATAAGCCTGCACGCGACACATCTGTTCAGCCAAGCTCTTAATACAAATACTTTTACGCACGTTCGACAAAACTATTGTAGGTTAAGTGCCAGTCGGGCTGATTGGTAGACACCACGAAACAATCGCTGGACGCCGCGCAAAGTAACTCATCATCTCACTGGATTCACGCTTTCCGGCGATATGAGATCGCCAGCAAGCCGCCTCGTAGTTCCGCACGAATACCAGCAGGAAAGTCAATCGAAGATGTCGACGATTTGTCGAACGCCAGAGCCGTAAGTCGATTCCAATGATCACGATTCATATTGCGGCGAGGCCAGTTTTGTCGGTGCCATAGAACGGTCAAGGCATGTCGCACGATCGATTCTGTCTGCTGCTGCAAACGCTGAGTCTTCAGGCGACACAATTCATCAGTCTGTTCGAGAACGGCTTCCGTGAGCAATGCGATTGCAATCATATCCAGATTCTCCAGCAGCTCCTGAGTCTGCTCAGCAAGTCCAAGCAGAGCTTCAGAGACCTGCGTGTTGTAGTCCCTCTGCAGTTGCGGAAGCAGGGAGTGGCGAATGCGATTGCGAGTGAACTGGGTGTCAACGTTGGATGCGTCAGTCGCAAACTGAAGACCATGGCGCTGCACGAAGTCCGCGATGACGCAGTCGGCGATATTCAGCATGGGACGAATGAGTTCCACTGACTCACTTAACTGTCTTCGTTCGGGAATACCTCGCAAACCACGCAGGCCAGTGCCGCGCAGGATATTATGCAGGACGGTTTCCGCCTGGTCAGCGGCGTAATGCGCTGTCGCGATCAACGGAGTTCCGAATTCTTCAGCAGTCGCCTGCAGAAACTGATAGCGGGCGATTCGAGCCGCTTCTTCAAGGCTGCCACGAGACGCCCGTTTTAGCTGACCTTCGTCACACTCGCGGATCACGATCGGTAGATTTAATTCATTGCAGCCATTTCGCACGAATTCCGCATCTTGCCGACCAGCGTCGCCTCTCAAGCCATGATTCAAGTGGGCGACGACCAATTGCGGCAGTCTGAGATCATCGCGCAGGCGGGCAACTCCATGCATCAATGCCATGCTGTCTCGCCCGCCGGATACAGCCAGCAGGACCGATCCCCCGGCAATCCGCAGACGTTCAAGATTCAGCCTCAAATCGGTTTCGAAGCTGGGTGGATTTGAAGAATGCGGCTGATGCATAAAAAGGGCTATCGTTCAGAAACGCCAAAATGGCACTGTGGGGTTTTCCAGGGTGCCCGGGCGGTTGATTCGCAGGGCGGCTTTGATAGCATGTGTCGGTCCCTTTGTGAAGCTCCGGTGAAGATCCGCAGACTTTTCAAAGGGTGTTGACAGAATTTGGTCTTTTCGGACCTGCTGTGAACCTGATTGTACGTTCGCTTTGTGTCGGCTTGCCGGGACTCAGCAGACTGAATTTGCCTTTGGATCACATCTGCACTTATGGGACTCACTGGACTACTTTTGCTGGCCTTTTGCCTGATGGGCTTTGTTGCGGCGACGCTGCAATGCTCCATGCGGGTTGCTGTGCGTTGCGCTGGTTCTGGTCAGCATCTTTGCTGCCGCCAGGAACTTGTGGAACTTCGCACGGGATTTGGACCAGTGCCATCGTCTACCGGCCCGCTCCGGTGGATTTGGCCAATGCGGCGAGTGTCCCGAAACGCTCTCAATCCTGTTGTGCGGTTGCGGCCATTTTTTCAGACTGCTTTATCACTGGCAACTTTTCCAGCCGCCATTCCTGGACATCAACGGTGCATAACCGCCTTCTGATGATTTGCGAGCACTACCGTCAGCTCTTCACGCCATCCCTTTGCGGATGCAGGTACCGTTTGTGAATTGAGGGGGCGTGTTCATGGATAATCCAATGATTGTCGGCGTAATCGCCGCAATCGTCGGTGTTGCAATTGGCTACTTCGTTGATCGTTTGGTCAAAGGTGGTGCCTATAAAACCCGTGATGAAATAGTGCGACAGGCGGAACGAGATGCAGATAATGTCCGAAAGGATTCGGAGCTTAAGCTTAAGGAAGATATGCTGAAGCGCCGCGAAGTGCTGGAATCCAAAATGGAAGAAGCACGTGGCGCGCAGCGAGAACGCGAACGCGAACTTGATAAGCGTGATTCACATCTCGAAGAACAGCAGGAATCGATCCGCAAGAAAGAAAAGATGCTGCAGACAACGCAGCAAAAACTCGCCGAACGAACGAAGTCGATGGAGGCAAAAGACGCCGAACTGAATCGCCTGTTGAAAGAAGAACAGGAAGTTCTTTACAAGACGAGCGAGTTGTCCAAAGATCAGGCGACCGAGCAGCTGCTGAAGCGACTGGATCGCGAACTCACCGACCAAACCGGTGCGATGATCATGAAGCACGAAGCGGAAGTCAAGCTGGATTGCGAGCGGAAGGCTCGCGAAATCATCGGTATGGCCGTGCAACGCTACGCGTCTGCCCATACCTCAGAATCGACTGTTTCGACAGTGGATATTCCCAGCGACGAAGTCAAAGGACGCATCATCGGGCGTGAAGGCCGCAATATTCGTGCGTTCGAAAAAGCGACCGGTGTTGACGTAATCGTCGATGACACGCCGGGTGTTGTGATTGTTTCCGCGTTTGACAGTGTTCGCCGCGAAATCGGCAAGTTGTCACTTGCAAAGCTCATTCAGGATGGCCGCATTCATCCATCTCGCATTGAAGAAATTGTCGCAGAAACGACAAAGGAAATGGAAGAACACATTCGCAAGCTGGGTATGCATGCGTGTGAAGAAGCCAGCGTCCGTGGTCTGCATCCAAAGCTGATGGACCTGATGGGACGCCTTCATTTTCGCGTCAGTTACAGCCAGAACGTGCGACAGCACTCCATCGAGGTTGCTCATCTGACAGGCATGATGGCTGAACAACTTGGTCTCGACGGCACTCTGGCGCGCCGTTGCGGATTCCTGCACGACATCGGCAAAGCGGCTGACCACGAGATGGAAGGTGGACATCCGGCGGTTGGGGCAGAATTACTGAAACGATATGGTGAAGGTCCGGAAGTTGTTCACGCTGCAGCCGGTCATCACGATGACATTCGCCCGGAATATATTTACACGGTCCTCGTCGCCGCCGCAGACGCAGTCTCCGCTGCGCGACCCGGCGCACGACGCGAGACGCTGGAAAAATATGTTCGCCGACTGGAAGAACTGGAAGCATTGGCGTGTGGATTTCCCGGCGTCGATCATGCTTTCGCCGTTCAGGCAGGCCGCGAAATTCGAATTATCGTGGATTCCACTCGCGTGAACGACCGCCAGGCTGCCAGAATGAGTCGAGATATTGCAGGGGCGATTGAGCAGACATTGACTTATCCGGGTGAAATCCGAGTCACGGTGTTACGCGAGACAAGAAATGTTGAATATGCCCGATAGCACTTTCCAACATCGGCTTTCGTACTAAAAATGGACTGCCTGCCGATTCGTTGAATCGGCAGGGCCAGGTGTTAATTGTTCTGACAGAATTTCCGCAGCGTGACCAATAAAAAATCTACTTCCCGAAAATCTCCCGACGCTGTTGCTCCGGTTGCTGTTTCTGCAGCCGTAGTTGATAGTGATGCGTTAAGGGATCTGCTCGGCTACCTGAATTTTTCTCAGGGGGCTGCCAGTGCCAGATTTCGCGGAACACTCAACGAACTCTTTAGAGATCCGCAACGTGCCAGGTCCCCGGTGATTCTGCGGGATTTTCTGCTGGCAGAACTGCTTCGTCTTTCTAAATCCGGCGATGCCGCCTGTGCAGATCCGACGCAGGCAGAAATTATCATTCGATTGACTCTCGATGAGATGCTGCCGGCTTATCAAAAACATCATATCGATCTACTCGGACATCTTACGGAAGCTGATCACTACGCACCGTTCCTGCTGTCTCGAATGTTCGAGGCAATTCTTGCGGCGCGAGCTGAAACTGTCAGCGGCCGTGGCAGCACAGCTCAGATCATTGATGCTGCATTGAAGCGGCTGAATCACTTTGTCGGATATCGCCCGGTCGCCGTGCTGGAAAACGGACGCCGTTCTGAAGTCTACTCCGGTGAGCGATTCTGCCCCCAGCCTCTGTACTTTGCAGACGCGGGTGCGGCAGTCGGTCCTTATGAACAATTAATTTCCGCCACAATCGCGTTTATGCGGGACCTGCCTGACGAACTTGTCAGCTCCTCTCATTTTTCAATCGATCGCATGACAGAACTTAGTCTGGATATGCGATCGCATGATCATCTGCATCCCGTCAATAAGCGTACCAATTATGTCTTTGGCGAATGGGATCCGGATGAAATCGATACTAAGGGATTTTATCGTCGATTCATTGTACGACGGCTCATCATCGATTCACTGATCGACTGGATTCATCAAGACAGCCAGACAGCTGATCCCGAGCGACTATTCGATGCATCCGCAGTACTGGCAGGTACGATCCTGATGGCATCGGCGATCAGCGGCTCCGGTCCGCAGACATACGATTCCAGCGTGTCACTCACATCGCTGCTTCCGATCGTCGCACGCCAGCGTGACAACTTTTATCAGCGTCTGCTGGATACCGCAAAAGGCGAACGCGCAAAGCGACTCAAGAAGCTGGCCAACGAATCACGCCAGCCCTTTGGTCACGTGCGACATGAACTGAACATGTATCTTTCAAAGTATGGTGCCGATCAGGTTCAGCATCGTCACCTGTCCTGGATGTTCGCTCGCATGGGCTTCGAAGAAGCCAGCTGCGAAGAAGCATCAGTCATACCATGCCTCAGCGCTCGGTTTGAATCTGAGATTCAGTCACGATTGGTGATGGTTCCTCGTCTCGTCCGCAGCGGCGAACTGGACACCGCGCGGCGTCTGCTGACAGAAGTCGTTGATTTGCTGCATCGCGGTATTCAATGCGGCGGTCTTGTCGATCCGTGGAACATCCTTGGTTTTCAGGGACTGTTTCCACTGTTCTTTACACGCGAAGATTCCATTCCGGATTCTCGTGTAGAAGTGCTACTGGACATCATGGGGCAGATTTTCGATGCCTGCACGTTGGCCATGAGCGAAGCGGCAGCGGCAGGTCGAAAAGATCTGCATGATTCCGTGCTGAACGACTTCCGTAAACTTGCGGAAGAATGGGATCGCTATGCAACCACCACGGTCAATGATCTGACGCACGTCGAAGGCATGAAATCGGTCGAAGCCGCAACGCAGGTGGCGCGAGTTCTCGCAGAATGGCGGACCGCTGGTGAATCAGCCGGTGACATTTCCTTCTGGCGTCAACACGTCGAAGACTTTGATGCGACAAGCAGTTTCGCTCAGGTCGTTACCGCATTGCTGGATCGCAAGGATCATGTCGCAGCAATGGGATTGCTGATGCAGTGGCTCAGTCGATCAGAAACCGTACCGCTTGAAAATGGCCCGCATTCCATTCATCGCTTGCTGCATCGTTTGCTGCATTGTATCTGCGATCAGCCTGAACCCGAAAAGCGATGGAATAATCTGCGGCGGCTGTTTGCATTTATGGAAGCCAACGCCGGGATTTCGTGGGAAATTCCGAGTCTGGGCGAGTTCGCTGAACTTCATAAAAAGGGGCTTAAAGGCGGCAAAGACAAACGCGATGATCTGGACCTGGAACATCTGTTTGACGCCGAAGAATCCGAAGACAATCTCCTTGAGGCCGCGTGGGAAGATGTCACTTATAAAGACTCCACGGACGACGGCAATGCATCAGACACGATGGACAGCGGTGCTGGCCCCGGGACAACAGAATTCGAAATGCTCTATCGGCAAATTGAGCCACGTCTGAAATTCCTGCACACCGTCGGATCACTGTGGGGCATCGCAGCAGTTTGGGTGTCGCGATCCGCCGCGACGACTGCGGCCTCACCGCCGGAATCTGCGGCGTCTGCAGCAGCTGAAGCTCAGAAGGAACATTTGCGAGAATGGCTCGCATCGATTCGCAGTCGCCTGCAAGGACTCAGTGAACTGGTCCGTGAAGTTCGTGACTACGAAATATCGGTGCATGGATCCGGCCTTGAAGGCAATATCGAATACGACATTCAAATGCAGTGTCGCTTGCTGCTCATGCAAAACGCACTTTCAACAACCGTTGAATTTCTGATGGCAGAACGGCTGATTGGTGCTGTGATTGCCGAAGAACCCGCTGGCGGCAACGATAAGGACTCATCCCTTGATCGTCAGTTGTCTCGCATGTTTACAGCCGTGTTCGCTCAGGATATTTCAGCCGCGCAGAAATGTTTTCCGGCACTCTGCAAAGAACTTAAAAGGCGACCACTGCTTTATGTGCCATTCGAAAACGGCGGTCAGCCAGCGGCTATTCTGAAAGCCAGAATGCTGCAGTCTGTCATCCGTGTTCTTCTGAGTCAGCTGCCACGACTTGGCATGCTGGAAGAAACATTCGAACTATTGCAAACCTCGCTGCAAATGGAACGCACCATGCGTCCGTCAGGACAAGCGGTGACTGAATTTGATCGCTTGTTCCGAATTGGGCTCAGCAGCTCTGTGGAGTGTATCTTAAATTCTGCCAGTCGCTGGAAATCGGAGGGTACGCGTCGGGTTCAATCGTTACTAAAGCGAATTCAAAGACTGTTGGATTCGTATTCGGATTTATGGACGCGGCACAGCGGATCGATGCGATTGTCGATCGTCGAAGATCTGCACGATGACGAATTTGCCAGCGAAGTTAAGGAATTCATTGAAGCGTACGGCGACGATTTGTTCCACACCCGCATGCTGACACTGGGCAACGCCCGCGCTATCCTGCATCATGGTGCAGAATCAATGTTCGACGAATTGCAGGAAACCGTCGCTCTGACACAAAATGTCAAGCTCCTCGAAGATTTTGAATCCGGTGAAATCGATCGCGAAGACGCAGCGGAATTAGCAGAATTCGTCTACGAATGTGTCGTCGATAACTTCGACCGCTTTCTGGAATACAATACCACAACAACGCATTCTGACTACGGCAATCGACTGTATTGCCTGCTTGATTTCCTGCGGCTTGAGGCGCTCTACGATCGGTTTGAATGGAACACGATTCCCTGGCAGGTCGCTCACGAATCAATGGTCCGCAGCGGCGATCTGGAACTTGCCGCCGGCGTCGAGGAATTCGTAAATGACGAATCACGCAGCATCGCAAATTCGTTTGTAGAAGAACTTGAGCAGCTGGAATCTGAATACGGCGTCCGCTTGCCAGCACTGCACGATCATGTTGGTGAACGCATCATTGGCGCGCTGGCGCAGAATCGCATGGCTGCGCTGGTCTCGCGGTCATGTCCCGGGACTCCCGGTTTGACTCAGACGGAAGTCGAGAACAACTTCGCTGCTCTCCGAACAGAAATCGCCGATTTCATGGGGAAGCGGATTGGGTCAGGAATTGAGCCACCCGAATGGATGCAACGACTGGCAGGCGAGCTGGATCGCGTACAGGACGGTCGTCCCGGCGCACTCTCGGATTCCCTGATGGACGGTGACTTCCAGAAACTGACTCAGCGCGCTATCGATCAACAACTCGCGGGTATCACCAAACTCAACGATGCAGCCGGGTCCGGGATGTGATTTCTAAACTGCTGAGTAGACTTAGTCCTTAAACAAGTGATCCCGAACAGGCATTTTTGTGAGAGTTTTTGATTTCGCGGTGCCCAGCCGCGAACGACGCGGGCGAGTCGCTTGAGGTTCGTCGGGTTGAAAATTCTGCATCGCGGAGACTTCAGCAGCGTGGCTGCGGTGAGGCGGGACGACCGGTCGAAGCACACAGACTTCGACATCAGAAGCCTCTGAACACTCGTGGCCGAGGACGAGTGGTCGGAC
>JANOZG010000452.1:0-1624 GCA_031429275.1 Planctomycetota bacterium | reverse complement strand
ACAGTTATTGGTTCACGAACGTTGCGGGTTCCCGATGGATACGAAGTCGAACTCGCTGCAGATCCGTCTCTCGTGGGACGACCGATCGCGGTCGCTCGCGACGAAAAAGGAAGACTCTACGTGACAGATTCCGGCGGCATGACTGAGAGAGCCGAAAAGCAATTGGAAGCGAAACCTCACAGTATTCGGCGACTGGAAGATGTTAACAATGACGGCATCTACGATCACAGCACGCTGTTTGCCGACAAATTGATGTTTCCCGAAGGATGTCTCTGGCACGATGGCTCGTTGTATGTTGCAGCACCGCCCGAGATCTGGAAATTCACCGATGCAGATGACGATGGTCACGCCGAAAAACGCGAAGTCTGGTTTGATGGTACAACACTGACAGGTTGTGGCAATGACTTGCATGGCCCCTATCTTGGCCACGATGGACGCATCTATTGGTGCAAGGGTGCATTCGCCGAACAAAAGCACGACGTTGTGAACCGCCCACGATTCGTAACACGGTCGTCTCACATTTTCCGAGCGAAGCCGGATGGTTCAGAAATTGAAGTTGTGCTGACTGGCGGCATGGACAATCCAGTCAACGTTGCATTCGATTCCACTGGAGAGAGATTTCTTAGTTGTACGTTCTTTCAAAATCCTGAAGCTGGTCGTCGCGATGGGCTGATTCACGCCATCTATGGGGGTGTCTACGGCAAAAAACACGATTCAATTTACGAACATCCGATGACCGGGGATGTTATGCCCGTACTCAATCACCAAGGCGCAGCAGCTCCGTGTGGTCTGATAGCTGGCAGTGATGGTTTATTCAGCGGATCGGCGACGGACAATTTGTTCGCCTGCTACTTCAATCTTCATAAAGTCGTGAGACACGAACTCATTGCGAATGGCCCGACGTTTGACACTGTCGATACAGATTTTCTTGCGTGTGATCATCCGGATTTTCATCCAACGGACGTCTTTGAAGACGCCGATAGCAGTCTGCTGATTGTTGATACAGGCGGCTGGTACAAAGTCTGCTGCCCGACTTCGCAGCTGGCAAAACCAGATGTACTCGGCGGAATCTATCGCGTCCGAAAAACGGGCGCGGAATCCGTTGCTGATTCACTGGGACTCAAAATCGACTGGAACACGGCGACCACCGGGGAACTTTCCGAAAGGCTTGCTGACAAACGGCTCTTCGTCCAGCGTCGAGCCACCGCGCTGTTGCGATCAATCGGCCCCGATGCCGTTTCGACGATCTCCAGCGTGGCTCTGACGCATTCATCCGCCAGCGTGCGCCTCCGAGCAGTTTGGTGTCTGGCGGGAATTGACTGTGCAGATGCTGACATTGCGGTTGAACAAGCACTCAGCGACAAAGACAACTCTGTAAAGCAAGCTGCCGCCCACATCGCCGGGTTGTGGCGAGTAAAAGCCGCAGTGCCGAAACTGCTGAAGATCGCGGCCTCCAAAGACGCCGGCCCGGCCCGCGCTGCGATGGAAGCCATCGGACGAATTCAGGACCCCAAACATGTCGCGGATATTCTTCGCATTACTGGTACACTGGCATCAACTCCACACGATGCCTCAGGAGCTCCCGCAGATGCCGCAGAACGCATTCGAGAACACGCCTGCATCT
>JANOZG010000451.1:0-2237 GCA_031429275.1 Planctomycetota bacterium | reverse complement strand
GAAAGCGACTGCAGCGTGTAAGCAACTTGCGGCAACTCCAGCGGCAACTCGCGTGACTCCTGAATGTCCCACACATGAGGTCGATACCCGGAGACTGCTTCAGCCCACGCGAGGTATCGACTGTCGTCCGAGAAACACACGAAATCAGACCGATCTTTGCTCGGTTGTACCACAAGTTCCATGGCAGCTTTCAGGGATTCCGCGTTATTGGCTGCACCGGATTTCAGATGCCACACAGTGACCCCCTGCCATCCACTGGCGGCAAAATAATCTCCACGAGGGCTGAAAGCCGTGCTCCAGATACTGCTTCCGATGGGATGATCGATTGTCACGGGTTCGCCCCAGGACTGTGTGTCCCGAAATTGAAGGCAGCCGTCTTCGATTGTGGCTGTCGCCAGGACCCGACCGTCGGGACTAAATGCCAGCGTCTGCACCGGAGACGCAAATCCTTCCAACGTCTTCTGCAAGTCCCCGGTCGCAGCGTTCCAGATTCGGACTTTGCGGTCCTTCGACGCCGTTGCCAGGGTCCGGCCATCGGGACTGAATTGAGTTGCGGGGATTCCTCCTCCTGGGGCCGTACACTCCAGTTTCTCTGAGTCGCCTGCAAGGTTCCAGATCCGCACCGACTGCGTCCCTGATGCAACCAATGCGTGTCCGTTCAGACTGATGGCCGTCCTCAACGGAAATATAATATTGTGCAGAGTTGCCACCTCACGATTGGACGCGATATCCCAAAGCCGCACCACATCAAATTGACTGGCAGGGATGGCCAGCAGACCGCCGTCCGGACTCAATGCCGCATCGCGTGGATAGTCACCGGGGACCATCATTCGACGCTGAAAATCGCTCAGTGAAAAGACTGCAACACCGGCACCTCCGGTACATGCCAGCACTTGACCATCGGGACTGATCGCAACATCCACAACAGCATCGACTTTAGGGGACAAATCCTGGACCACTCGTTGCTCAGCAACATCCCAAATCATCACCCCCGATCCTTCGGCCTTCAAATAGGCGGCCGCCAGTCGCCTCCCATCATGGCTGATGGCAATGTGCTGAAACAGTTCCTGACGTGGACTGCTGAACTGTCCGACGGTCATTCTCTTTTCCAAATCCCATGCACTGATTGTCAGAGCGTCTGCGCCATAGGTCACACAATGTCGTGCGTCCGGAGTGATCGAAAATCCCCCGATTGCCGAACCGGTTGAGACCGTTTGCCTGCACTGCCATTTACTCTTCGACACGGGCGACCAGATCTTGATGTCGCCATTACGTTCCGCCGAAACGATTTCCCGTCCTCCTAACACAAAGTCCAGACCAATGATCTCGCTCACATGCTCCCGGAGTTCAGCGATGTCAGTCCTGGCCGTTTCGTCAGCTTTGTTGCTGTCGTCAGTCTTTGCGGTTAAGTCGCGGACAAGCACAGTCCCGTTCTTCAGGCCGACGGCCACTTCCGTGGCATCAGGATTCACGGCGATCGACGAGATTTCTGTGCCTTCGGGAAAACGGTCCCAGGCAATTGGCTGCAGTCCGACAAAATCCCCGAGACACGCGACAGCTTCCTGTCGAAGTTCTGCGATGCTCTGCTTCGGGTACGACAGTCGTTGAGCCTCACGGAGACGGTCCTGCACGTGACTCCGATAACCGTCCATCCGAGCCAGTCTGAGCGAACGAGCTTCCCGCACGAGCGACTGATACAGATTGGCAATCGCTTCGGATCGCTGCTGTTCACTTTCGAGACGTCGATTTTCAGCAAGCGTCAAGGCCACGCCGAGCCTGGAATTATGCCAGAGAATTCCGGAAAACATGGCAATCATTGCGACGAAGATCACAAGAATCAGACTCGCGATGGCCGGCTTGCGGCGGCACCAACGTCCCAGCCGTTCGACAGCTCCGATCGGGCGTGCCCGAACGGGGTCGCCATTCAGCCATCGCAGGAGGTCATCCGCCATTTCGCGCGCATTCGGGTAGCGGGAGGAACGAGACCTGGCGATAGCTTTGACACAGATCGATTCGAGATCCTTCGGGATCTTCTCATTGATCTTACGCGGCATCCTCGGCTCGTCGTTCAGCACCTGATGGAGCACAGCGACCTTTGAACCACGAAAGGGCAGTTCTCCAACCAGAAGTTCATAGAGCACGATCCCCAGCGAATAGATGTCGCTGCGACGATCGACCCGATGCCCTTCTCCCGCGGCCTGTTCAGGACTCATGTAGGCTGGCGTGCCGATGACCTG
>JANOZG010000450.1:0-6842 GCA_031429275.1 Planctomycetota bacterium | reverse complement strand
TCCAGAATTTTCCCGAACAGCGGGAGGGGCAGATGACTCAGATGAAATCGTGGCTTGTCAGTCGGCAAACGTGTGCTCGAGTGGCAAGGTTGCTGGAGGTCCAGGATTTAATCATTGTTGGCCGCGGTCTGCAGAGTATTCCGGATTCCATTCTGTCTGCTGTCGTTGAGTCTTTGATCGCCGGGATTTATTTTGACGGCGGACTCGATGCAGCTCGTCAGTTTATCCTGACAGCGTTTCGAGAAGAACTGTCGCTGTGCCGTCCTGAAGATGCGGAGAACTTCAAGAGTCAGCTGCAGGAAATCACACAGCGCGACATGGGCAAAACGCCGGAGTATCTGATCGTCGCCGAAACAGGACCGGACCATGCCAGAGAATTCTGTATCGTTGCGCGCGTAGGCGACGCCGTTTTCGAATCGGGACGTGGCAAGACCAAGAAAGAGGCCGAACAACAAGCCGCTCGCAATGCCGTTGTTTCACTGCTTCGCCCCGCGATAGAACCCGAACCTGCGGAATAGCATCCATTCTCAATGAAGAATCCCCCGTCGCAATCAACTGACAAAATCGCATCGGGTGAAACTGCTGCTCCGCTTCGCCCGCTGCTCATCGGTACTGCGGGTCACATTGATCACGGCAAGACGACACTCGTCTTTCGGCTGACAGGGACAAATACGGATCGCCTGCCAGAAGAGAAGTCTCGAGGCATTTCGATCGATCTTGGTTTTGCCCACTTTGATGTTGGCTCGTTCCGATTTGGCGTGGTCGATGTTCCGGGGCATGAACGGTTCATCCGACAGATGGTGGCTGGTGCAGCAAATATCGATATCGCAATTCTGGTCGTCGCGGGAGATGACGGTGTCATGCCGCAGACTCGAGAGCACCTTGATATTCTGCAACTGCTAGGCGTTCAGCATGGCATCATCGTCATCAGTCGCTGCGATCTGATCGATTCTGAGATGCGTGAACTTGTCGCGGAAGAGTTGAAGGAACTCGTGGAAGGCACGTTTCTGGAATCTGCTGCCATCATTCCCGTTTCCGGACTGACCGGCGAAGGAATTGAAGAGCTGAGACAGGCTCTGTGTGAGGTGGCAGCGAAAATTCCTGACCGCAGTGCGTTGCCGGTTTTTCGAATGCCGATCGATCGAGTCTTCACACTTGCCGGTCGCGGAACAATCGTCACCGGTTCCGTGTTGTCCGGAAGCGTCTCAACTGGCGACGAAGTGGAACTTCTGCCGGAGCAACGTCTGGTTCGTGTTCGGGGCCTGCAGCATCACGGTCAAAGCGTGGAACAAGCAGATGCACATCGACGAGCTGCCATTAATCTCGCTGCGATTGCAGTTTCAGAGATTCATCGAGGCTATGAATTGGCGACGCCGGGCGTATTCACGCCAACATCGCGGGTGCTGGCAGAAATTGAATGCCTGAACACGTCGCATCTTCCACTGCGCCATCGACAAGTGCTGACTCTGCACGCCGGGACAACCGCTGTCACTGTTCGACTTCGGCTGAAAGAACCGTTGCTGCTTCCGGGCGAAAAAGCCTGTGCTGACCTGCGTCTGAAAGAACCGCTGGTGCTTGCCTGGGGCCAGCGATTCATCCTGCGATCATCGTCGTCTGATACCGTTGGTGGTGGAAGAATCGTCGATGGATTGCCGGGACGACGGCGAATTCGTGACATCGAACACCGCTGTTCGGGTGCCGGAGATACTGCGCCTGAAGTGCGCATTGCCAGTCTACTGGAACAACAACCTTCGATTTCCAGCAGTGATGCCGTGCAGCGACTTGGGTTGTCTCTGACGAAAGCCAGTGAACTGTTGCAATCCATGACAGTTGGCAAGGCAGCCCATGTCGTGCACGACAAATCGTCCGGGCACTGGATCTCTTCAAACTGGCTGCGACGTCTGCAGAAAAGTCTGCTGCGATTGATTGCAGAAGAAGTTCAGCGGCAAAGTCCAAGACGATTACTTCCTCGATCACTGGCAGCGTCTCTGTGTCGAAATTTTGACGGGGCCATGCACATTCCAATGGCAATTGACGCTCTGCTGAAATCTGGAGAATTGATTCAGCGGGGCGACTTGATTGGCATCGCAGATCAGCAGGTCGTGCTCACAAAACGTCAGCGAGAAGTTCTGGATTTGTTACTACAGACAATTGCAGCGAGTGAACGGACGCCACCGACC
Organism: Planctomycetota bacterium; assembly: GCA_031429275.1. Taxonomy (GTDB): domain Bacteria; phylum Planctomycetota; class Planctomycetia; order Planctomycetales; family Planctomycetaceae; genus SXXK01. The sequence continues at coordinate 4,662 of JANOZG010000450.1, read as the reverse complement.
CATCGCGAACTTTACACCATCACAGATCGATTGAGCCCCAACGATATCGAAGTGCTGCTCAAACTTTGTCGCGAAGACGGCACGCTCATCGCAGTTAGCCAGGAACTTTCCTATACACCGGCAGGTTTGGAACTTCTTCGTACGGATTTACGGACTCTGTTTCAGAGCAAGCCGTCGGTGACTCTCGCCGAAATCCGCGACATGCTGCACATGACTCGCAAACACGTCGTGCCGCTCGCGGAATACTGGGACGCACAGAAGATCACAATCCGGAACTGTGACCTTCGAACCGCTGGTCCGGCGTTGTAGAGACCAGGTTTGAGCGACCTTTGTTTATCAACGCTCGCCGCCAAGAGAGACTCACGAATTGTGCCTGGGTGCACTTCAGCTTGTATTAGAACGGGATCCATTGAAGAATCAACAAATCAACATGTCAATTTGAAGTCGCTGGCGTGCGGTCAAGCACATCTGGTAAGCTGAAGTAAGTCGTATCTTCAAATATTCAATCTCTGAGTTCCTCGATGACATTAATTAGATGCTCAGCATTGGTTGTGTTCGCGTTCCATTGCTTCACACTCGCGGCAAGTGACTGGACTCGTTTCCGCGGTCCTGATGGATCTGGCGTGGCTGTCGATTCGGATTCGCTGCCGTCAACGTGGTCGCCCACAGCCAATCTGGCCTGGACGACACCACTACCGGGGCCAGGTGCATCAAGCCCGATTATCGTTGGCGGCAAAGCATTCGTAACATGCTACTCCGGATATGGGCTGACTCAGGAGAATCCTGGCGACATCGAAAACCTTGCGCGCCATCTGGTGTGTGTTGATCTGCAGACGGGGAAAGTTCTCTGGCAGAAAGATGTCAAGGCAGCGTTACCAGAGGACCCATACTCCGGGATTGGCGTGACCGCACATGGCTACGCTTCACATACGCCGGTCTCCGATGGCCAGAACATCTACGCCTTTTTCGGCAAGGGCGGAGTGCATGCCTACGACATGGACGGCAAGGAACTGTGGCAGGCCGAAGTCGGCAAGGAATCGGATCCGACCAAATGGGGATCTTCATCGAGCCCTGTCGTTTACAACAACACAGTCATTGTCACGGCGTCTGCCGAGAGCCAGTCGATCATCGGCCTGGATAAGCAGACCGGCAAAGAATTATGGAGACAGGAGGCCGAAGGCCTGGACGGAATGTGGGGAACGCCGTCACTCGTCAAAATTGACGAAGACCGTACTGACCTTGTCATGTGCGTCGCAAAAGAAATGTGGGGACTGGATCCTGACAATGGCAAGCTGCGATGGTTCGCTAACGCGACAGGTGCTCAGCAGGCGTATTCCAGCATCATTCTCAATGGAAAACGTGTCCTTGCATTCACCGGCCGCGGCGGTGGCAGCATCGCCATTGATGCAGGTGGCAGTGGCGATATCAGCACAACCAATACGGTCTGGACCGGAGGCGAAACAACCAGTTTCGCTTCTCCCGTGCGTCATAAGTCGAAGGTCTATGTTGTTTCGAGCGGTGTCGTGAGCGTGGTTGATGAGACCAACGGTGAAAAGGTAAAGCAGGTTCGATTGGCAGGAGCTAAGCAGACAGGCGGTCGCTTCGGGTCGCTTGATTATCCGTCACCAGTTATTGTAGGTGACCGATTGTTTTACCTGAATGGCAGCGGACAAATGTTTGTGTTTGATCTGACAGGTGAATTGAAACAGATTGCTATAAACCAAGTCACGAACGAGGCGGAAACCTTTTGGGGATCACCAGCCGTCAGTGACGGACGAATGGTCCTTCGCAGTTCAAAACATCTGTATTGTGTCGCCGACAAATGCGAAACCGTTAAAGCGGAAGACACCTTCGTTGCCAAAGCTGAGGCAGACCCAGCACCTGCATCTCCAGGTGGAGGGGGTCCTGGCGGCAATGGAAGGTTCGACCCGATGAGTATGTTCACTGGACTTGACGCAGACAAGGATGGAAAAATCACGGAAAAGGAACTTGAAGGGAACCGGATGGCTGACCGTCTGAAAACGCTGGATAAGGACGGCGACAAACTCATTACGCAGGAAGAATTCACCAGCGGAATCTCAACACTATTCAGTCGTGGCGGCGGCGGAGGCGGCGGTGGCTACCAGGGCCAGGGCAAAGACACTCGCCCTGACCGTCCGCAACGTCCTGAATTGGTGGGAAGTAATTAGCGACAGGAATCGCACCTGAAATCTCGAATCGCGTTCGTCAGACGTTCGTCATTGCACGACGGTTGCACTTTACCCCGAAACGGTGTTTTATGAAAACGATGCTTTGGTTGATAATTCTGTCATGTTGTGTTCCGGTTGCGCTCGCAGAGGATTCAGATCTCGGGCCATTGAACGCTCATCTTGAACCGCTTCGACCTATGATCGGAAAGACATGGAAGGGCACGTTCAAGAATAGCACGCCCGAGAAACCGATCGTCGATGTGATGCGATGGGAGCGAGCCTTAAATGGCCAGGCCGTTCGAGTCCTGCATTCGATTAATGATGGCTTCTACGGGGGGGAGACAATTTTCCGCTGGGACGAAACAAAGAAGTCCGTGACCTATCATTACTTCACAACGACGGGCTTCATGACAACCGGTACGCTATCCGCTGCTGACGGAAAAACGATGACTCACGAAGTTGTTTCCGGGCCAGCTGGTGGTATTACTGAGGTGAAATCCACCGGCGAAATCCTTCCTGACGGAAATTACCACATCACGACTGAGCATCTTAAGAACGACGCATGGGAGCCTGGCCGAGAAGTCACCTACTCGCCAGACGAAACCGCCAAAGTCGTCTTCAAATAATTGCAGCCGGCGAATCCGAACTCGGCAATTTCAGTTCATTTCCGTTCCAATCGGTGTATTCCCCGTAACGCCCGGAATTCTTGTCGGGGAAAACATGGTTTTAAGTTTCTGACAAATTACAATCCCTGTTTCCGTGCTGTTTCGCACACAGGGCAACCAAATGCCTCCATTCTGGATCCTTTACGTCGATGAGTTCGGGGTCTGAAAATTCTGCCGAGATCAACAACTGGCTTCAACGTCTTCGTGATGGGGATGGATCGGCTCGACAGGATCTCATTCATTCTGCTCAGAATCGGCTGATGCGGCTTGCCCGAAAGATGCTGAGTGATTTCCCCCGTCTGCGACGCTGGGAAGAGACAGATGACGTGTTTCAGAACGCGGTTATCCGCCTGTGTCGATCTCTTGACCATGTGATCCCGGATTCCGCATCGGCCCTGATTAGTCTTGCGGCCCGTGATACGCGATGTGCCCTGATTGACCTCGCCAGACATTATTATGGGCCACAGGGACATGGAGCGAATCATCATTCTGCCGGGGACTCCAGCAGTCTGACGCCAGCAGCAGACCCGGCTGACGAAACCCATGAACCGACCTCGCTCGCTTATTGGTCGGAGTTTCACCAACGGGTTCAACAGTTGCCCACCGAGCAACAGCAGGTGATGGACCTTCTCTGGTACCACGGGCTTGGTCAGGCAGAAGCAGCAAACCTTCTTAATATAAGTGAACGCACATTGCAAAGACGTTGGCGGCAGGTCTGTCTCTCGTTGCACGAAGCGATGGGCGAACCACCACCAGGCTCTGACTGATCACGTTCAGCGCCGCCACCGAAAAATCCGGGAGGTGAGGGCGATTTTTCATGTGGCTTGATCAATCACTTCTTTACCTTCCGCTTGCCGGCATCTGACTTCAGATGAAGGACTCCGCATGAACCCTGATCAAAGCCTGATTGACCAACTGCTGGACCGCTGGGATGAAGAACGCCTCGCCGGTCGCCAGCCTGACCTGCAGCAACTGTGCCAGAATCACCCGGAAGCGTTACCTGTGCTGCGGGAGCAGATTCGAGCGTTTCAGCAGATGGATGAGTTGCTGAAGCGTAGTCAGCCGGCGACGTTCAACGCACCAACGGAGCATGGTTCGCCCGCTTCTGCGAAAACACAGGTATCATTGGTTTCTGCGGGCAGCATCGTGTCAACGGCCGCTCGTTACCGTGTTATAAAATCGCATGCCAGAGGAGGCCTTGGCGAAGTCCTGCTTGCCCAGGACGAACAGCTTCCACGCAAAGTCGCCCTGAAGCAAATGCATGCACCTCTGAGCGCCGATCCTGTGCGCCGCCGGAGATTTCTCCGGGAGGCTGAGATCACCGGGCGGCTTGATCATCCGGGGATCGTGTCGATTCTGGGCGTTGGCGAAGACAGGCATGGCAATCCATGCTATGCCATGGAATTTGTTTCAGGAGAAACTCTGGCGGAAAAGGTCCGGGAACTTCACCGGCAGTTCGCGGAATCGGGAGGTTCGCTTCGGAAGAGTTTTGAATCGGCTGTGCTCAGGCCGCTCGTGTCCAGATTTGTCCTGGTCTGCAATACAATTGCCTACGCGCACAGCCAGGGGGTCATTCATCGTGATATCAAACCGGCCAACGTCATGCTGGGGGACTTCAGTGCAACGTATGTCGTGGACTGGGGCCTTGCGAAGTCCATCGAACAGGAGGCTCCGGTGAGCGATTCGTTGACTTCGCCGCCGACCTGCCCGCCGGTCTCCTGTGACGGTGAGACAACCAATATCGTAGATTCTGTAACGGCTGATGGTCAGAGCATCTCCGATCGCAGCTTGACCGGAATTGGCGTTGT
>JANOZG010000449.1:0-4200 GCA_031429275.1 Planctomycetota bacterium | reverse complement strand
TCCTCCCCGAACGAAGCCGAATCGCACGCCGCGATGGCCGAACTCCGGCAGACTCAGGACCGCTGGTCGGAAGCGATTCCGCATTGGGAACAGGTCGCTCGTTATCGCAAGCTGGAGCCGACCGGTCTTCTAAAACTCGCTGAAGCTCAGATTCATGAGGAGCAGTTCAGTTCAGCGAAGACTACATTGAGTACCCTCCTGCACACCGCATGGCCCGTGCGCTTCGGAGACGTCGACTCGCAGGTTCGGCAGCTGGAGGAGAGATTGCCAAAGTAGGCCGTTTCTGCAGGAAATGACTTCTTTGCAGCACAATTCACGGGATGGTCGAAAGTCCCGCCGGATAGATCCGAATCACGGGCTTCCACGCCGTTTAAAAAATAAGCAACACTCTTTGCCGGTGCGCGGGAAGTAAGCAGGTCGATGAGATCTGCGTCTGGAGAATAGACCTGAATTGCACCGCTTTGGGAAAATCACCGGAAACGAGTTTCTCTTAGTGGTTGATTACTGAACATTACTCAACCGCAGTCATGTGAACGCTGGTCAGGCAATTCCGTGATGTGTTGGGCATACGTTTTGCGAAGAGAAGTTCAGCAGCTTTGGAGATCCTCGACGGGCATTGCTCGCTAATGCTCTGTCAAGGCTCATTTTGGGGTACGACGGACTTCCAGTCCGTCGTTAAAGGGCTCCACGGACGGACTGGAAGTCCGTCGTACAAATACAACGCCAACTCTAAAGGTTGACACAGCACAAATCTTCGAATCCCGCCTTCCCAACATGGGCTGAATGCCGTTGACCCAAAGCCTTCCGGGTCGTTGACAATAGCCGCTCACGTTGTTCGCTGCCGAAAGTTGCCCGCACCCTGCGCGCATAAAATCGAGTAAGACTCTAACTAAGCCGATTATTCCATGACTCAGGACGTGATTACATTCATATTGGCCGGAGGTGTCGGTTCGCGTTTGCTTCCTTTGACATCGGATCGGGCAAAACCGGCAGTGCCCTTCGGTGGACAATACAGGATCATCGACTTCACGCTCAGCAACTGCCTGCATTCCGGTCTGAGGCGAATTCTTGTGCTGCCTCAGTATAAATCTCATTCACTGATGAAGCATCTGCGTGATGGATGGTCGGTTTTCAATCCATCGCTCGGCGAATACATCACTCCGGTCCCACCACAGATGCGGACGAGTGATTCGTGGTATCGAGGAACTGCCGATGCCATTCACCAGAATCTGTATTTGCTGGAACGCAGTGGTGCATCCAAAGTTGTTGTGCTGTCCGGAGATCATATCTATCGGATGGACTATGCGGAGATGATCCGGTTTCACATCAATGCAGCTGCGGAAGTTACAGTTGCTTGTATGGAAGTCTCACGTGACGACGCAAAATCCTTCGGTGTGATGTCCGTCGATTCTGAACAGAGGATTACAGCCTTCGCTGAAAAGCCGGCAGAGCCGACCGCGATTCCAGACAAGCCGGATCGATCATTGGCCTCGATGGGAATCTACATTTTCAATTGTGACACGCTGATCAAAGTACTGCGCGAAGATCATGCAAATCCGCAGTCGTCGCACGACTTTGGCAATGATATTCTGCCGAAGTTGATTCAGGAAAAATCGGTATTTGGATATCCGTTTGGCCGCGAACAGGGGCGAGTCAGTGTTGATCGGTATTGGCGCGATGTTGGAACGATTGACTCGTATTTTGAAGCAAACATGGATTTGCTGCGACCCGTACCGCCGCTGGATCTCTATCAAAAAGACTGGTACATTCGAACGGCAAACACGCAGAATCCACCGGCTCGAACCTGCAATGGTGTCTGCGGAACAGAACCTCGGCTCATCAATTCTATCATCTCTGCCGGGGCAATCGTCAGTGGCGGGATCGTGATCAATTCCATCCTGTCGCCGGGTGTGCGAGTCGACGCAGGAGCGCAGGTGATTGATTCCGTGCTGTTCAATCGCGTGACCGTCGGTGCTGGTTCACGAGTGACACGTTGTATTGTCGAGAAAGGCGTTGATATTCCTCCGGGCATGATCGTGGACTTTGATTCCATGTCTGACACCAGCGGATGTGTGATTTCGGAGAAAGGCATCCTCGTGATTCCCAAGGGTTATTCCAACTGGTCGCAGCACAGCGTGCAGCACGGGAAGACATTCGGAAGCACAATAGAGTTTCCTGAACTCGTCAATGCAAATGCAGGCTGACAAGTCCAAAAACTCAATCACCGATGATTTTGACAAGAACTCGTTTATCTCGTTTGCCATCGAATTCGCCATAGAAGATCTGTTCCCAAGGACCGAAGTCGAGCTTACCTTCGGTCACCGCAACGACGACTTCACGGCCCATGATCTGGCGTTTCATATGAGCGTCAGCGTTGTCCTCGCCAGTGCGATTGTGGCGATATCTCTGAGATGAGGCATCAAACGGAGCAAGCTGTTCCAACCAGCTTTTGTAGTCTTCATGAAGTCCGATTTCGTCGTCGTTGATGAAGACTGAAGCCGTGTTCCTTCATGTAGCAGTCAAGTTTCGCTTGACGTGACGAATGAATTCGCTACCCTGAGCGGATCTGGCGAATTCATTCGTCACGTTTTCGGCAGGAGTGAATGATGGCACGGGCGGTTTCCAGTCAGCCGACAGAGGTCGAGCTGCAGATACTTCGGATCCTCTGGGAAAGCGGCGGCTGCACGGCGCGCGAGGTACACAACGGGCTCACGGAGATCAAGGGAACGACGTATTCGACGACCGTCAAAATGTTGTCGGTGATGCTTGAGAAGGGTCTCGTCAGGCGGGATGAAACCGCGACGCCGCAGGTTTATCGAGCTGCGATGAGCCAGAAGGTAACTCAGAAGAGAATGTTGGGAGACCTGATCGATAAGGTCTACAACGGCTCGGCCATGAGTCTTGTCCTGCAGGCATTGTCATCCGGAAAAGCGTCGGCCGACGAGCTGGCGGAAGTTCGCAGAATGGTCGATGAACTGGAAGGGAAGTAGCCATGATGCCAAGTCTGTTGTTGGTCGTTCCGGTCTGGGTCGAACGTTTGGGTTGGATGCTGGTGCATTCGCTGTGGCAGCTGGCGATAATTGCAATTCTGGCGGCGATGCTGCTTCGCCTGCTGCGGAAACAATCGGCGCGAATGCGGTACGCTGTGGCGGTTACGATGTTGGCCCTGATGGCGATCGGACCTGTGGTGACATGGTGCATGATCCTGGTAGAACCAGTGCGGCCGGTTTCGTCGTCGCGGGCTGTCGAACAATTCGGGGCGGGTCGAGAAGTTCCTTCGATGGTGCAGAGGCCTGTGATTGCCGAGGCCGATTCGCAGAGGTTTGAGGAGGCGCGGCCTGCTGCGGCTGAAGTTGTGGAGGTTCCAGTACCAATTTCCGAGGTTGATGTTGACTCGGCGAGCGAGACTTCCGCAACTGCGACATTACCTGGCCAAAAGCACGTTGCAACGGCATCCGTCTTTCGCGAATCAATCGAAGAGAGTGCTCTGGCGATCAAACCTTATCTGCCGATTCTGGTGGGTGTGTGGTTGCTGGGAGTGCTGATTTGTTCTATTCGTCCTGTCTGGGGGCTGTGGCTTCAGTGGCGCCTGCGGCGTGTCGGTTTGCGGCCAGTTCCGGAGACGATTCAAACCAGGTTGAATGTGCTGATACAAAAGCTGCGACTGACACGTGTTGTGCAAGTCGCCGAGTCTGCTTTGGTCAAAGTGCCGTTGGTGGTTGGCTATTTGCATCCGGTGATTCTGTTGCCGGCGAGCGTCATCACTGGGCTGACGTCGTCTCAACTGGAAGCCGTTCTGGCCCATGAGCTGGCTCATGTTCGACGTCATGACTGGCTGATCAATACGCTGCAGGTGATTGCGGAAACATTATTGTTTTATCATCCGGCCGTTTGGTGGCTGTCGTCGCGAATTCGTCAGGAACGAGAACTCTGCTGTGACGATATTGCACTTAGCCTGAACGTCGACAAAGCTGTCTTTGCAAGGACGCTGCTGACGCTGGAAGAGCTGCGGCAAAAAGCGGCAGTTCCGGCTCTCGCGGCGACCGGAGGCGACCTGACGGCTCGCGTACGACGGCTGCTCATCGCTCCTCAGGTCGATCCATCAACTGGAAGCGGCACGATGATGGGGATGTTGGTTGTGGTGATGTCATTGGTTCTGATGGTGACATCGCTGACGGCTGCCAATCGAGACGAATCGAA
>JANOZG010000448.1:0-7736 GCA_031429275.1 Planctomycetota bacterium | reverse complement strand
TTCTTTCCACCCAGCTATCTGAAGTTTCAGGCTCAAATCAATAAGGATGGTTTGAGCGAAGATATTCTAAGGCAGCTTGCGACTATGAAGACTCATTTCGTAGTGATTCACAATACCTACAAGTCTCCAATTCCATTACATGAAACTTCAGAAGCTGAACGTGCTGTTCACAAACTGCGGCTGGTATTTGAAGACCCCATTGGGATCCGGATTTACGAGCTCATAGCTCCCTAGCAATTTTGCAGCGGGCCAATTTCGAATTCGCATGTAAACACCAATGCGTTTGGTGCTGACACTTGCCATCGGGATCGCACCGTCGTACTGTTCGCCGAAGTGGTATGCTTCTGTGATCTAACAATGAGTCGTTTGTAATGTCATTGAAAATTGTGTTGATGGGGACCGGGGAATTTGCTGTCCCGCCGTTTCGTGCCTTGCTGAATTCGTCATTCAAGATCGTCGGTGTGTTGACTCAGCCTGATAAGACAGGCCGCGGGCATCATCAGCATGTGAATCCGGTAAAGGAACTGGCAATTGCGAAGTCGGTCCCTGTGTTTCAGCCGGAGCGTGTGAATCGTCCCGAAATGCTCGAGACGTTGCGTTCGTTGCAGGCGGATGTGTTTGTCGTGGCTGCGTATGGACAGATGCTAAAACCGGAATTGCTGGCCATTCCTCGACTGGGCGCGTTCAATCTGCACGGATCGCTGTTGCCGCGATATCGAGGTGCGGCTCCTGTGCAGTATGCGATCTGGATGGGTGATTCTATCACTGGCGTGACGATCTTTCAGATTGAACCGGCACTCGACTCCGGGCCGATGGTAGGTGTGATCGAAACGCCGATTGATGATCGAGAAACGTCTGGTGAGCTTATGCTGCGGTTGGCTGATTTGTCCGCACCGCTGACGCTGGATATTCTGCGGCAGCTTGATGAAGGCACGGCGATATTCACGCCGCAGGATGCATCACAGGTAACTTTGGCACCGAAAATTCCTCGCGAAGCCGGTGTGATTGACTGGTCAAAATCGACTCGCGAAATCGATTGCCACATCCGTGCGATGCAGCCGTGGCCTAAAGCGTCGTCGATTCTGCAGCGACGCGAACAGATACCGTTACGGTGCATTGTGTCGCAGGTAGGCGTTCTGACCAACGATGTCTCAATGACTGACGGAAAACCGGGCCATGTGAACGAGCATCAAGGGCGTTTGTTAGTGGCAACAGGTGATGGATGGCTGGAAATTCTAAAACTCCAGCCGGAAGGGCGAAAGGCAGTCGATGGGCGTTCGTTCTTAAACGGATATCCACTGGCGGACGGCGACTGCTTTGTCCAGCCATAGCGGTCTCGGTTCATTCAAGCATCTTCCTGCACGAACTCGAATATCTCAATCCACAGCCGTCTGACGCGCGCGAATCGTAACAGGTGCTGAATCCTGGGTTTGCGGTCTGGTTTCGTGGACTTCGCGATAGATTTGCAGTACCTCATCCAGCATGCGATTTTCGTTGAAGCGGTCTCGAACCATTTGTTGACCAGTTGCGGCAATGCGGCGTGCCTTTTCGCGATCCTGAAGCAGTTCGATGATGCGATCGCCAAGACTGCGGCTGTCCGAAGGCGGAACAATCAGCCCGTTGACGTTGTCTTCAATCACGCTCATCACGCCACCGACGCCAGATGCGATGACAGGGCGGCCAAGAGCCATCGCTTCCAACATCACGACACCAAGTCCTTGCTGCAGCGACGGCAGGCAATAAATGTCGATCGCTTCCAGATAGCCGGCCATGGCCACGCCGCCATCGACAAACGTCAGTCTCTTTGATAGTTGCAGCGACGCGGCCAGCTTTCTCAAACTTCGCTCTTCCGGACCGCTGCCAGCAATGACGACACGAATATCGTGACCAGCTTCAACGACTCTGTGGCAGGCTCGCAAAAAGAAGGCTGCACCTTTGACAATTTCCAATGGTCCCGCCATACCAATGACAGGCGAGCGATCATCGTCCAAAGGCAAGTCAATATTCGCGGAATCCGGTACTTTGACACCCGGCAGGACGACTCGCCTTTCAATTGTCGAAATGAACGGCGTTTCGGGAATCTGTTGCTGCACACTTTCGCTGACGGAGATAATCACTTTCAATTCGGGGATTGGCTGCCGAATAACGAGTGCACTGGCTTCGATCTGGTCGGAAACGTTTACGATCAGGGGACGCGACAGTTTTCGAGCCAGTCGCACTCCCTGCGACAGAAAGTGCGGATCCTGGACGTGAATAATATCGGGGCGTTGATCTTTCAGGTCGCGACATAACGTTCGCAGTACAATTTGCCCCCAGATCGGCACGTTGTAGCCGGGGATTTCATGCAGTCGCACGCCTTGCAGCAACGTGTCGTCAAGGTCGGTCACTCCCGTACAAATCAGCGCCGAGTCCAATTCCCGGCGTTCGAGGCCGCGAGCCAGTCGCAGCGTCAACAGCGATGATCCGCGAAACGAGAGTTCGCCATCGAGCAGCAGGATTCTCTGGACGTTTTCCGCCATGATTCTTCGATCCAATCCAACGGCAGGAATCAGGAGCGACGCAGAGCTTTGGGTTTGCCGAGAACTTCGCTGATCAAAATTGCCTGCCGAACTCCCTGTGGGCTTCGCAATGCAGTGAGCAGATCACCGGCGGCCGCCGAACCATGTGTCGTCGCAGCGGATGCGACTTGTTTATTTTTGTCTTCCCCCAGATGGCTGCGAACCTGATCGGTGATGTTTTGCTGAACAGCGTCGCCGATCTGTTTTCCGATGTGAGATTTTACGTGCTCTCCAATAAACGACTCAACGTGCGCTCCGACACCAGAGCCTGTCGGTCTGCTGCTCGCGTTGCTCGGTGCTTTCTGCGGTGTTTTTTTATTTCCTGCAGGTGGCCGTTGTTTTTGTCGAGATTGCTGGCCTCGCTGAGCATTTGCGGCGTGCTGATTTTTCTGCGACTTCTGGTTTTGATGCGGCCGCGGAACCTGGGCGGCTGGACGTTGCGTTCCCTTTTGGTTCAATTCCGGAAGAAACGCAGAATCTGCAGGAACGTTGCCATATGTGTTCCCGCCGCCTCCGAAGTTGTTTGCGGGCGGCTGTTTGGATTTTTCATTTGCTTTTGAGATGGCCTGAAAGACCGGTGCCAGCGCTTGCAGGATGGCAACCACAATGATCACAAATGTCACGATTCCGCCGACGAATGGTCCCATGTTCATTAACTCCTGTTAATCTGCATCTTCAGCAGATTGTTTGTCGGTATCAGCGATCGAATCAGACTCAACAATTGGTCCCGTTCGACTCTGAGTCCGACGCGTTTTCATCGATACCATACCGCGTGATTTGCGTGCTTCGATTTCTTCACGAACCTTTGAACGCTGCATCAACCCACGCAACACTGCCAGCAGCATGACAATCAAAAAGACTGTTATTTTGCTGTCCATTTCAACCTTCAGCCAATTATCACCGATGAAAACGAGCAGAATCAGAAACCGGATCACACAGGTTCAGAAAAACTGTAGCATTGCATTGTAACCTATGCTGTAACACTTCGGAAAGGACAGGAGGCTTGCTTTTGCTTACCTTCCGTTCTCAAAGTCTAACGGGCTGGGAATTGGCGACGATGTCGACTCTTTCATTCAAGGTGATATATTCTTCGAACAGAATCTCTTCAAAGTTAAAAAACCTCCCACTTGAAGTCTCCAATCTCACCACGTCAAAGGCAAACAAATGAAATCTGCTGCCGAGATATTGTGTATCATATCGCTCGTCTTGCTTTTGCCAGATGCCGCAATCGCAGCGCCGCCAGAAATCATTCTGTGGCCCGATGGTGTGCCAGGACCGGTCGTGCCAGGTGATCCGCCGGAATCGACTGTCACCGCCGCAGACGGACTCACGCGTCGTTTTAACGTTTCGAATCCTCGCTTATTTGTTCATGCGCTTGAAACGAAAGGCGACTCACTTCGCCCTGCGATTATTGTTGTTCCGGGTGGAGGGTTCGGTCGCATGGCAGACGAACACGAAGGCAGCGATGTGTGCCCCTGGCTGAATGGACAGGGCATCGCTGCGTTTCAATTGGCCTATCGCACGCCGACAAATAAACAACAGCAGCCAGAGGCCGGTCCAGTCCGGGATTTGCGGCGAGCGATTTCAATTGTGCGAAGTCGAGCGGCGGAGTTTCATGTAGATCCGAATCGCATCGGTGTGATCGGCTTTTCAGCTGGAGGCTTGACGAGTTTTGTGGCGGCTAGCCAGCCATTAGATTCGCAAGGTCAGGAGGATGTGTCAAAAGTGAATGCCGTGCTGTTGATTTATCCATGGAAAATCTGGGACGAAAAACTCAACGCAGTACATGCAGCTGCAAGAATCGACGCGACTTATCCTCCCACTTTCATCGCTCAAATGGCCGACGATACAACTTCGTCTGCGGTTGGTAGTGCTCGCGTTTTTGCGGAACTTTCAGCTTTGAAAGTCCCTGTTGAATTTCACGTCTATGAAAAAGGCGGTCACGGTTTCGGAATGCGTCCCCGCGCCGGGGCGCCGGGGACTGCAGACTGGCAGCAGAGGGCTCACGATTGGTTGCAAACGCGCGGATTTATCGACGCGGCCACTCTGGAGTGAAAGCGAGTGCCAACGAGTGTCATCCGCCAATCCACAACAGTTGATCACTCTCCGGGCAGACAAATAATCGTCGTCGCCAACCGGAGGTCAGGGGCAGTCCTGTCAGAATGCCGCTGCCGTGTCGTGGATGTATCGCCGTGCCGACGACATCCGTTTCCACAAACGCCAACAGCCCCTGCATAAGTTGGCAATATTCACCTTCTGAACTCACAAACAGTCGCAAGTCAGCTTGCACGCTGGCCCACGTCCAACCAATGCGATTTCGCAGAAACGCAGGAACAGCAAGCGGATTTGGGACAATGTTTGAGTGTTGGGCCGTCTGTATCGCAGCAATCGCCTGCCGCACTCGACTCATTCGAGATCCAGACCCAAGCGGTGGGGACTGTGCCTGATGTGCGATCGTATTTGCGTAATTTGATGGAGAAAGGGACTGAATCATAGCATTGTCGTTCTTAACTCGTTTTCTTCTCGAACAGAACTGGCAATACAGCCAATAGTTTCGAACTGCTCGGGATGATGCAATTGACACCGACAAGCCAGGCAAGGTTCATAGACTCAACCAGTTGGCCTCAAATGCAGCGACTATGGACTGTTTTTTTTCGGACTTCTGAACTCCGGGGGATCGGCCGATTTGATTTTGCCCGGATGCGGGTATCCTGTTCAACGTACGATAGGTCCACAAGAATTGAATTTTGCGACAACACCCGCAGTGTTTGAGTTTTCAGATCACAACCGCAATGACGACGTACTGGTCACCGGCATGGGACTGGTGACGCCGCTAGGTTGCTGCGCAGCAGAAACCTGGGAAGCACTGATGGCTGGCCATCGTGCTGGTCGATACCTCACGTCCGCTGATATCGATCATTTCGAACAACTTTCCGCTGTGGATGGTCTGGCACTCCACGGCGCAGTTGTTGATCATGTTGAGGTCAATCACCGATTTGACAATTCGGCATGGTTGGGTTCTGTGCCAAAGACGATTGCCGGTGTCTGGCGGTCAGAACCGATGGTTGCGATGTCTTTGGTGGCACTAGATGAGGCAATGGCGGAGGCGGGACTTAGCCTTAACAGTCTTCGACCACAACGAACAGCAGTCGTATTCGGCAGCAGTAAGGGCGGCCTGCGTTCGACAGAACAAATGACCAATGCCATACGGCACCGCCGCGAGCGGCAACTGCAGCTGGCGAATGCCGGACGACTTGTTCCTGATGTTGAAGACTCCGGATTGGATTCTTGTGACGAAAGCAAAAACAACTTCGATTACTGGAACCATGCAGTACAGTCCAACAGTGCGACTCGTGCGATTGCAGAATTGACGCGAGCTGGTGTTGCCAGTTCGTGTCCGGTGGCGGCTTGTGCAACGGGGCTGATTGCCGTTCTGCAGGGAGCGGCGATGATCCATCGCGGCGAATGCGACGTGTGTATCGTCGGGAGCGCAGATGCCGGGCTAAGGTCTTCGGTCCTGGCTTCGTTTCATCGGTTACGCGTGACATCAAGAGGCAGGAATGCAGCATCTGCGTGTCGTCCGTTTGATAGATCTCGCGATGGATTTCTTGTGGGCGAAGGTGCTGGTGTGATGATTCTGGAGTCGAGGGCGCATGCGGAATCGCGACGAGCGAACAGTATCGCGAAAGTTGTTGCTGGCGGATGGTTGAGCGATCCAACTGGCATGACTCAAATCGACGAAAGCGGAACTGTCGTGAGCGAAGTTCTAAAACGTACACTGACTTCCAGACACCGTGTCCCTGACATTCTGAGTGTGCATGGGACGGGCACTGAATCAAATGATTTGGCGGAAGCACGCGGCATTCAGATGGCATTCAGCGAATTGGGGAGAATGCCAGAATGCTTTGGTGTCAAAGGCGCGTTGGGGCATTTACTGGGAGCTGCCGGCAGTGTCGAAACCGTATTGACCGTTCTGGCGTTGCACCACCAGCAAATCCCGGGAACGGCAAACCTTTCGACGATTGACGATTGTTGTCGGATTCCACTGCACGCACACGCTCATTCAAACTTCCCAATACAGCGGGCCGCAAAGCTTTCATTGGGCTTTGGCGGCCATGTTGCGTGTGGATTTTTTGAACATTCATGACGATCATGATGTTCTTTGCCGCCGACTCAACACAGTTTGAAACTCTGTATATCGACGAAATTCTACCTGTGAACGAAACTCAGAACGCGGTACTGGCATATGTTCGAGGAATGCAACCGTCGCTGGCGTGATTAACGCCTTCGTCGCTCGCCGCACCAGGTCTCGGATCAGCAGCATGAAGTTTGCGCTGGAATTCTGAGCGAGGCGGTCGCCAAGATATTCAAAATTCATTTCGTCGCTTGCCATATTCAATGTTGGTTGACCATCGGACAGCACGATGTACGCTTCCGGACGCCGCTTTGCTGCCAACTTCACACCCGAATTCCACGATCGATGAGAACTGCCACTGGAAAACGCTGGTGCCGAATGGGATCGCGAAGGTGCGGACGACGGCAGCACGCCAACACTGATGACCGAGATCGCATTCCAGTCACACGACTGCAACCGATCACTCGCATCCACTGCCTGTAACGCGGTTTCAGTGATATTTACGTGATGAGTCGCATGCGCATGACTGAGGTCAGGAATGATTTCGGCAGGCACGACGCTGGCCGTGCCTGCGATTTTCTCTATTTCGTGCAAAGTGGCTATCGCTGCTTCCTTTGCATACGTCCCGTGAACGATTCCCGGCATCAGCCGTGTCTGCAGTCTTGCAGTTGCTCGATCCATGCCGGGCAAATTCATCAGCGCCTTTTCGAGCGATTCCAGATCATCTGGCACCGTGAACACTGCGATTCGAAAGCCGCTGGCTTCTGCTGAAATATGCGTGTCTGATGAATCCGAAGTGTTTGCTGACATTTTTCAATCACCAACAAGGGCTGAGAGCCCTTGACCCAAAGGAGCCTACCGGCTCGTTGACATGAGCCGCTCACGTTGTTCGCTTCCTGTAAGATGCACGCACCGTGCACGCATGATTCGGAGTAAGGCTTGAACAGGGGCTGAGATCCCTTGACCCAAAGGAGCCTCCCGGCTCGTTGACATCAGCTGCTCAGGTTGTTCGTTCTCTGCAGGACATCTATCGTGCTCGCATA